>NZ_JAYGHD010000299.1:0-49493 GCF_034932245.1 Nostoc sp. UHCC 0251 | reverse complement strand
TAACACACCCTACATATACTTAGATTTTTTCATAAATCAAATACTAGTCCTATATCAGCTACAAATTTGCTTTTGATACTTTTTCAATTTGCCCAGTAAAGTATGCTACTTCATGTTTAAGTTGTTGCGCTATTTCTAATCCTTTTTGAAAAGCTGTTAGTGCTTGAGGAAATTCTTTGCGTTCTACATACAATTGCCCAATTTGGTCATAAGCTTGCATCAGCCCGTAAAAGTTGGCGGCTTGCGTCTCTGTCTCCACAAGAATTTGGCTAGCCTGCAAAGCCTCGTCTGTTTGTCCTTGAGAACGGTACAGCCCAATTAACTTCTGCAAAGCTTCACCAGCCCGAACGTACTCTTTTAATTGCCAAGCAGTGGTATAAGCTTCTTGATAATTGTTAAAAGCTTCTAGCAGTAAGTTAGGATCTTCCTTTGCAAGCGATTCGTAATTTGAAGCGATCGCTAGCTTTAATTCTGGTATTTCAGTAAGATTATTTTCATTAACGTAAATTTCTGATAATTTATTAAGTACATTCAATGACTGCTGCGGTTGTTTTGTCTGCTCGTAAATGTAAGCCAGCCGTTTCAGATATGTTACCTCGTTTACACGGTCGCCTTGGGAAGTAGCTAAACTCAACAATTCTTCGTAGATTGGGGCGGCTTTGGGATAATCAAACCAACTCAAATGTAGTTCCCCAATTGTCCTGAGGTTTTCTAGTACTGCTGTTGTATTTTTTTGCTCTCGCACCACTAACAAAACTTGGTTGTAAGCTTCAACAGCTAGTTTAGGCGATCGCACATTTTGGTAAGCTTGACCTAGCGATCGCCACAATTCTAAATCTATTTGGGCAGTTGTTTTCTGAGATTGTGCCTGCTTTTGAATTGCCTGCAATCGCTGCGTAATATATTGTACTTCTTGTCCATCATTTTGCCTCCAAGCGATCGCCCCAACTCGTGATAGTGCTTGCACCTCTGCTAATGAACCTAAAAAGCGCCGCAAGCGAAGTTCCCGATTCCAAATTTCAAACGCCGCCACCTGATCTCCTGCTTGCAGTTTCGCTGCTGCTTCTTGATTTAATGCATCCAGCGCTGGTTCTAACTTTTGCTGTTCTTGGAGAGTTAACGACTGTTTATCCTTGGGCAAACGTGGTAGCAGTGGATCAGGTGTGGTAATTTCTAAGGGACTAGGAGGAAATTTATCCGTTGGCTTGGGCTTGTTAGTCTGTGCCAGGGTCAAAGAACTGCTAAAGAGTATAGCGGCAGTAACAATCACAATTAAGCGCCTGAGCATGGGTACTTTACCTTGCCTTGAGTTAGTTGCATGAGTTAATTATCCCCATGCCCTATTATTTTTACCTTATTCCAACAATTCTGAAGCGTCACTGATTGAAGAAAGCAGGGGAAGAAAGTAAAACCCTCCCCAATACGGTTTAGATAAGCTTTTATTCTCACCCCCTGCTCACCTACATTGCTTTATGTCTCTATCTAGTCTACGTATTCTATAAGTCAATCTAATATCAAGTTAATACAATCAAAGCTTTTTAAGTGCAATTACCGAGGTGACATATCATATTTATATGGTTTATGCAAGCGAGAATTTCTTGAAGATCCCTGAGGAATATACTGAATAATTTAATAAAAATTTTTATTTGCGTTCCTATGAGTCAGAAAATATACGCTCCCAATAATTACCTAATTATAGATATCCTTTATTAGAGCTAGTAGTCTGCCAACCCAAAAATGCTGGGTGAGGGCTGGGGAAAGGGGAAGGGTAAAGGGGTAAGGGATTTAAAACTTTCCCCCTTCCCCTTTACCCTTTACCCCGCCAAGTTCACTTGGCGAACTACTAGTTTGCTCTGAAAGTTAAGAAACTTGGTATGAGTTAGCACGACTATGACGAGTAGTACCGTGAAAAAGTTTTGGCGTTGCTGAATAAAAAGTGTGAATCAAGAGGTAGAGAAGCGATATCTCGTATCTCTACATGGGTTTTGACATTAAACAAAATCATTTTCATAGTTCTTATTTAGCAAACCAATTTTTTCATGGGTGCTGTTTGGTGGAACGAAGATATAGCCGCTTGGACTGAGGCTGCCAGTAGAGAGCGACTTTTACCCGTCTACAGTACTGAGTCTCCGTTTTTACTAATTTAGTCAGAAGCTACTTTTTCAACTAGGAAGGTAAAAAATGAAATGGGCTATTTACAAAAAGAATACAGGCAGTTTTGTAATAGCAGTGGCAATTATGGCTGGTGTTGGCGTAGTCTCATATCTTAGTTTGCTTCAGTATAGAGAAAACGCTCAATTGGTCACACATACGCGCGAGGTGTTGGAAAAGACTAAAGAAGTAATGTCACAGATCAAAGATGCAGAGACTGGACAACGGGGCTATCTTCTCACAGGCAAAGAACGGTATCTGGAACCGTATCGCGCTGCAACTGGCGAGATTGCTCAGAAACTTAAGGTTCTGCGCCAATTGACTGCGGATAACCCCAATCAACAACGGCGGCTCGATCGTCTAGAACCCATGATTGCCAAAAAACTGGTTTTGATCGAACAGGCGATTAACGCCAGGAGCAAAGATTTAGAGTCTGCGCTGCAAGTGCTTCAGACAGATCAGAGTCAGCAGATCATGGAGGATATCCGAATGCTGACTACAGCTATGGAGAAGGAAGAGAATGAGTTGTTGAAACAGCGCTCAATAGAGGCGAACGCCAGCGCTCATCAAACAACTTTGCTGACTATTTTTGGCAGCATTATAGCTTCTGTTATCGTCGGTTTAGCAGCCATGATTACCAATCAGGAACTTGCCAAACGCAAGCAGATAGAAAATTCTCTGCAAAAAGCTCGTGATGAGTTAGAAATAGAGGTTAACAAACGGACTGCCGAACTTAGAAACACTAACGAAGAATTGCAAACTGAAATTAATGAGCGCACAAAGGCGGAGTCCGAGATTCTGCGCCTGAACGTCCAGCTTGAGGGGCGAGTTGCAGAACGCACAGCACAACTCGAAGCCACTAACAAAGAGATGGAAGCATTTAGTTATTCTGTGTCTCACGATCTGCGGGCCCCCTTGCGGAGTATTGACGGCTTTAGCCAAGCACTACTAGAAGATTATGCTGACAAGCTGGACGCACTAGGCCAAAACTACCTTCAGAGAGTGCGTGCAGCTACCCAGCGAATGGCACAACTGATCGACGATTTATTGAATCTGTCACGATTGACGCGCAGTGAGATGCGATATGAAAAGGTTGATCTAAGCGCCCTAGTGGAGGCGATCGCTACAGAGTTACAGAAAACACAACCAGAACGCCAAGTAGAGTTTGCGATCGCACCGGGATTAGTTACCAATGGTGATACTCATTTGTTACGGATCGTACTAGAAAACCTGCTGGGTAATGCGTGGAAGTTTACAGGAAAACATCAAAAAGCACGGATAGAATTTGGGCTTTTGCAGCAAGATGACACCAATGTGTATTTTGTCCGTGATGATGGCACAGGCTTTGACATGGCCTATGTTGAGAAACTCTTTGGTGCTTTTCAACGCCTGCACGCCATGACTGAGTTTGAAGGCACTGGCATCGGACTAGCTACTGTACAGAGGATCATTCACCGTCATGGTGGCCGTGTCTGGGCTGAAAGTGCAGTAGAGCAAGGTGCAACATTTTACTTCACCCTTTAACTAGAGGAAAATATACAACATGATTTTACTTGTAGAAGATAATCCTGACGATGAAGCGCTAACCCTACGCGCACTCAAGAAAAACAATATTATGAACGAGGTAGTAGTGGCACGCGATGGGGTAGAAGCGCTAGATTTTCTCTTTGGTAAAGGTGGGTACACTGATCGCGACATGAGTGTTATGCCGAATCTCATCCTCCTAGATTTGAAGTTGCCTAAAATGGATGGTCTGGAAGTTTTGCGACAGCTGCGAACCGACGATAGGACAAAAATCCTTCCCGTTGTGATTCTCACTTCATCCAAGGAAGAGCAAGACTTAATCAATGGTTACAGCTTGGGTGCCAACAGCTATGTTCGCAAACCAGTAGATTTTTCCCAATTCAGTGAAGCAGTGCGACAACTAGGGTTGTATTGGTTTGTCTTAAACGAATCACCGCCAAGAGTATAAGCAGGGGGCAGGAGAAAGAAGTATGAATGAAAACTTTAGTTCTGGAAAATAAGAATTGTATCAAAGCTCAAGTGCCAGGAGATGCAAAGCTGACTTTCTTAATTACGAATTACGAATTACGAATTACGAATTACATGGGTACACCTCTGCGCGTATTACTTGTTGAGGATTCAGAAGATGACGCTTTGTTGGTGCTGCGTGAACTGCAACGTGGTGGCTATGAAGTAACATTTGAACGGGTTGATACACCCACAGCCATGAAAGCTGCGATGGGCGTTGGCGGGGCTTCTCTCCGAGAGGCTTCGCCAACGCCCAACGCAGGGCAAACATGGGATATCGTTATTTGCGATTATTCCATGCCCACCTTTAGCGCCCCTGCTGCATTGAAGCAGGTCAAGGAAAGTGGACTTGATCTGCCATTCATTATCGTCTCAGGCACTATAGGAGAAGATACCGCAGTCGCCGCCATGAAAGCTGGTGCTCATGACTACATCATCAAAGGTAATCTAGCGCGACTTATCCCTGCTGTTGCCCGCGAGTTGCGTGAGGCACTAGTGAGACGGGAGCGAAAACAAGCAGAGGAGCAAATTAAAGCATCGCTGCAAGAAAAAGAGGTGCTATTGAAAGAAATTCATCACCGGGTAAAAAATAATTTGCAGATTATTTCTAGTCTGCTCAATCTACAAGCAGAGTATCTCAAGGACAATCAAGCCCTTGAAGTATTCAAAGATAGCCAGAACCGGATTGAATCAATGGCTTTGATCCACGAGAAACTATATCAATCTCAAGACTTGGCAAGGATTAATTTTGCTGACTATATCCAAGATTTAGTAACTAATTTATTTTATTCATATAACGTTAATTCCAGCGCGATTACTTTGAAAATGAACGTTGAGGAGGTTTTTCTAGCTATTGATGCAGCTATTCCTTGCGGCTTGATTATCAATGAACTTATTTCAAATTCCCTAAAATATGCTTTTCCCGAAAGAGAACCGGGAGAAATTTGTATTGAATTTTGTTCTATAGAAGCAAATTTATTTACACTTACTATCAGCGATAATGGTGTCGGTTTTACCCAAGATTTTGACTTTCAAGCTACAGAATCATTAGGTCTGCGATTAGTAAAAGGTCTAACATATCAACTACAAGGCAATATCGATTTTATCAGCGATAACGGAGTGAAGTATAAAATTACATTTCCGGCTAAAGATTTATAAAATTATAAGTTAAAAATCATGAAACCAGTAAATATATTAATTGTTGAAGATGAAATCATCGTGGCAATGGATATACAAAATCGGCTAAGGAAATTTGGGTACACTGTTATGGGACTTGCCGATTCTGGAGAAGAAGCAATTAAGAAGGCGGCAGATGATTCTCTAGATTTAGTTTTAATGGATATTCATCTCAAAGGAAAGATGGACGGTGTGGAGGCTGCTCAGATAATTCATAATATTTTTCATATTCCAATAATATATCTTACCGCTAATGCAGATGAATCAACATTGGAGCGAGCAAAGGTAACAGAACCGTTTGGCTACATTCTCAAGCCTTTCAAAGAAAAGGAATTAAAGTTCACTATTGAAATTACCCTTTCCAAACATCAGACGGAAAAAAAATTAAAGCAAAATGAACAATGGTTGACTACTGTACTGAAAAGTATTGGAGATGCTGTGATTACTAGCGACGCATCTGGAACTGTGACTTTTATGAATCCGATCGCGGAGGTAATGACGGGTTGGAATTATTCAGATGCGTTTGGTAAAGAAGCAACAGAAGTATTCAATATTGCTCATGGAGAAACTCGTACAATAATTGAAAGTCCTGTAATGCAAGTCCTTCGGTCAGGTGTTACTGTCGGTCTACCAGAACAGACTATACTTATTGCTAAAAACGGTACAGAAACACCAATTGATGATAGCGTTGCACCTATTAAAGACGATAACGGTAACATTACAGGTGCAGTTTTGGTCTTTCAAGATATCACTGAGCGTAAGCAGATATTGGAGGCGTTAGCACGTCGCCAGCAAGAATTTAGAGCACTAGTTGAAAATGCACCTGATATTATTTCCAGATTTAACACTCAATTGCGCTACGTTTATGTTAATCCAGCTATTGAAGAGGTTACAGGCATATCAGCCGAAACATTTATCGACAAAACAAACACAGAGTTAAGTCTGCCAGAAGAATTTTGCTGGATATGCGATCGCAAGCTTCAACAAGTTTTCCAAACAAAGCAAGAAACCGAGTTTGAATGCAGTTTAGCGATCGCTTCTCAAACAAGACATTACCATATCCGTCTTGTGCCTGAATTGACTAGTGATGGTTCAGTATATTTTGTTTTGAGTATTGCTCGTAACGTTACTGCTCTAAAACTTGCGGAGGCACAATTAATTCATGATGCCTTTCACGATATACTAACCAGTTTGCCAAACCGCGCCTTATTTATGGAACGGCTACAACGTGCGCTTATGCTGGCAAAGCGACGTGCGGACTACACATTTGCTGTTCTCTTTCTAGACCTAGATCGCTTCAAAGTTGTCAACGACAGTCTCGGCCACATGATTGGCGATCAACTACTAACTGCCCTTGCTCGTAGGCTGGAGAACTGTCTGCGAGCTGGAGACACAGTTGCCCGTCTAGGGGGAGATGAGTTTACAATTCTGCTTGAGGATCTCAACAACATCAATGAGGTAACAGGCGTAGTAGAGCAAATACACGAGGCTCTAACATCTGCGTTCCAACTCAGCGGGTATGAAGTATTTACCACCGTCAGCATTGGCATCGCCCTGAGCAAGGATAGTTACAACCATCCAGAAGAACTCCTGCGCGATGCTGACATTGCAATGTATCGCGCTAAGGCATTGGGTAAGGCACGCCATGAGATATTTGACTTAACCATGTATGCCCAAGTCACGAAGCTATTAGAGTTAGAGATGGATCTACGGCGAGCAATTGAACGCCAGGAGTTCCAAGTTTACTACCAGCCAATTGTGTTGTTAGAAACTTACAAAATTATTGGCTTCGAGGCTCTCGTTCGCTGGCAGCACCCACAACACGGATTAGTTTCTCCAGACAACTTTATTCCACTAGCAGAAGAAACTGGGCTGATTATCCCTATAGGTTATTGGGTACTAAGCGAGGCTTGTCGGCAGATGCGGGCTTGGCAAATACAATATCCTAGTGACCCACCCTTGACAATCAGTGTAAATCTTTCTACGAAACAGTTCTCACAACCCGGACTCATTGAGCAAATTACCCAAATTATCCAAGCGACTGGTCTGGAAGCCAGTAGTTTAAAGCTGGAGATTACCGAAAGCGTACTGATGGAAAATATTCAATCAGCAACTTTTATGCTTTTGCAACTGCAACAGATGAATATCCAATTACACTTAGATGATTTTGGCATAGGCTATTCATCCTTGAGTTACCTGCACCGCTTTCCAAGTCATGCCTTGAAGATTGATCGTTCTTTTATTGCCAAGATTGGTGCTCACGGGGAAAACTTGGAGATTATTCAGGCGATCATCACCTTAGCAAAGAGTCTAAATATAGATGTAATCGGAGAAGGTGTAGAAACAGTAGAGCAACTGGCACAACTTAGAGCGATGAAATGCAAATACGCACAGGGATATTTTTTCTCCCAACCTCTGGATAGCAATTCGATAGAGACATTAATTGCATCTGGCATTCAGCCGAGATAAGGATAGCGTTACCTATACCACACTCAATATGGTTCGGTTAAGGTTTTTTTATGAAAATCAAAAATCACAAAGACGGCGATTTATCGCGTCTCTTCCTTTTCCCCATCTTAGTCGTGATCTCAATACCTAAAAACTGCTGTAAAAATTTAAAATCAACGAAATTCACGCGAGCTATTGACTCTCTTTTTCTCCTCTGGCTCGTTCCCGTGTCAAGCTATCAATAGCATCACCCAAGGCAGTAGTAAGGCTGTTGCGGGATTGAGCGTGGTTATCCTGCTCAGTTTTCAAAGCTTGCAAAAGGCGATCGCGTTCTTTGATTACAGCGATGAGTTTAGCTTGCAAGTCCTCCACAGATTTTAGTTGTTCTATTTCTTGTTGAATCGCTGTTACTGATGTTTCAGAAGCCAGTGTCTCGACCTCAAGACCCTGGAGTTTATGCAGATTTGCCTTGAGGGATGCGATCGCCTGTTGAGACAGTTGGGCATCTGTGCGCCGTTGTTCTGCTTCTGTGTTGTAGAGTTGACGCCATTTTTGGGCACTTTCCCAAGCCGCATCACGATCGCTCTGAAGTTCCACCATCTGTTCTTTAAGCACCCGGATTTCTGTCAACCACTCTTGTGTTAAATCTTGATTCATAAATAAATAGTCATTAGTCATTAGTCAATGGTCATTAGTCAATGGTCATTAGTCAAGAGTCATTGGGCATTGGGGACAAGGGGTGAGAACTTGAAACAAGTCTTTCCTCTTGTCCCCTTGTCCCCCTACTCCCCACTCCCCACGCGGTAAAAAGATAAATGCGATCGCTACGCAAAAATTTGGCACAGTAGTTAATAAACCAAACCAGTTTTAACTCTAAGTCATGGTAAATCCTCGTTTTTTCCGTTTCTTTCGCCACCTTAATTGGGGCACACTCAAAAAAACTTTTGCCAGGACAACCGAAAGACGACTTTTGGGACTTGCCTCGGAAATTGCCTTCAATGCTATGTTATCGCTGTTTCCAGCGATTCTTGCTGTCCTCACAGCCATCGGCTTATTGGCAGAATCTTTACAAGCGACCTTTAAACAGCTAGCAGCACAACTCAGTCAAGTCCTACCTGAAGAAGCCTTGGTTCTAATTCGTGATTTTGCTACCACAGAAATTACCAATTCTAGAAACAGTGGTTTATTTTCTCTAAGCTTTGTATTAGCAATTTGGACTGCTTCTGGGGCGATAAGTACTGCTATGACTGCCTTCGACCAAATCCATCAAATTCCTCCAGAAAAGATCCGCCCCTTTTGGAAAGCCAAACTTGTCTCTCTGGGATTAACAGTCGGTACTATGTTGCTTTTAGTGTTGGCTTCTTTCTTAGTGTTTATCAGCGACGTACTGTTGGGAATGGTAGTGCGCGGAAATGGTTCTTTGATTTTCTTGGTGCATCTTTGGCAGCTTTTACGTTGGCCTTTAGCGTTAAGTATTGTTGCTGTCGCCTTTAGCTTTGTCTATCGCTATGGGCCAAGCCAGTGGAACCCAGGTACGCCAATGATGCCTGGAGCAATTTTAGCAGCTGTTTCCTGGGCAATATTGTCTGCCCTATTTCGGCTTTATGTGGCGAATTTTGGTAATTATAATAAAGTATATGGTGCTGTAGGGGCTGTGATAGTTTTAATGCTCTGGCTGTCAATGAGCGCTGCTGTTCTGTTAATCGGCGATCAGTTGAACGTAACTGTCGGCGAAGATATGCGCCCAAAAGCACGTCAAAAACTTGTAGAAAATATTAATTTGTAAATATCGTGATCAATCCCTGAGGAAATTTTTGCAAAAGTTCAGTAGGGGAGTAGAATATCTAACGATTCAAGACAAAATTAGCGATCGCCTTCATGCCTGATTCTCCTCCTCGATTTCCGATGATTGAACCTGATGCCAAAGCACCCACCTTGAAGCGCCTGCGTCAGTTAAGTCGGCTTCTGGATAATGTTATTACCATTCCTGGCACAAAGATTGGTTTTGGTTTAGATCCAATTTTAGGATTAATACCTATTGGTGGTGATTTTTTGGGAATCATGTTTTCTAGCTACATTATTCTAGAAGCAGCACGGCTAGGCGTATCTAGAGCCACCTTAGGCAAAATGATTGTGAATGTGATCATTGATGGCTTGGTAGGCGCTGTCCCAGTTTTAGGAGACTTTTTTGATTTTGCCTGGAGAGCTAACACTAATAATATCAAGCTTTTGGAAGAATACTTAAAGTTTCCCAGCGAGCAAAAGAGTGCAGACAGATGGTTTATCTTTGCCGTTTTGGTTGGATTATTGCTAATCTCCATTGTCTTAGTAGCATTGCCTGTGATACTAATTAGAATCTTATGGAACGCCTTAACTGGCGGTTAAATTGTTTATTGATAAAAGAATGAAAGATTGGTGGCAAGCTACTTTTCCTAAAGGTCGGCAAAGTCTAATTATTACTGATGTTAAAGGGTATCCTGTACAAATTGCTTATGGCGAAAAAGGTAAAGGGAAACCGCTAATTTTATTACATGGCATGGGTAGCTGGAGCTATAATTGGCGTCACAGTATAGCTCCATTATCTAAATATTTCCGAGTTATTTGTTTTGATGCCAAAGGCTTTGGTTTTTCCGAAAAACCATTGTCTCGGAGAGAACACAATGGTCATCAAGTTATTGAGTTTCAAAGAGTTATTGAAGCATTATGTGATGAACCCGCAGTGATTGTGGCTGAATCTCTAGGGGGATTAGTTGCCCTTGCCCTTGCTCAAGAAAATCCGCAGTTAGTCGGGCAACTTGTAGTTGTAAACGTACCTGTTTTTGCCGAACGTCTACCCCATTGGGCTATGTGGTTACTTGCCCAAATGCCTTTGGAAATAATGCATACAGTTGACTCCTTACGTCTGGCATATTTGTTTGCACCTCTATTTAGAGAAATTATGGCCATAGAAAGACGCGGGGTATTATTTGATCCATCAATTTTGACACAGGAAGATGTTTATTGGATAACTTACCCATTTATTGAATTTCCTGGTACGATCGCAAAAGTCGCCGAAGAGTTACAAATAGCCGCGCGAGAAATTGAGTATTGGCAAGAAAATAAGCCTAATATGCTCACCAAAATTCAAAATAAACTGAGTGCGATTAAGTGCCCTACACTAATTTTGTGGGGTGAGCAAGATAGTTGGTTCCCTGCTACTCATGGTGAAAAATTGCATCAGCATATCCCCAATTCTAAATTACAAATTTTGTCTAACTGCTATCATGATGCCTCAACTGGTGCTTCTAAAGTGTTGAATGCAGCGATTATTGAGTTTTTACGGGATACTGACCAATAATTCATATAGTGATCCGATTTGATTTTTGAAATTATTTGCGTAGGAAGGCAATAGGCAATAGGCAAGAAGCCTCTTTGAGTTACACTGGATTTTTTCAAAAATCAAATATGAGTCTTAATAGTTCATAATTATGAATTATGAGCAGAGCAACTTTATTTATCAATGGAGAAATAAAAAGAGAGTGGGAGGAAGCATATCAGTCAGCTTTCAAACTCCCACTCTGCCATTTGCCACTGAAGTGAACAGGAATGTATACAGACGTTGCCCATTATTTTGGGGCTAATGCGTACTTAAACAACGCCCATACGCATTTAATATTCCTGTTGCAGCAAATGCCAAACCTGATTATGAATATTTATTTGCCCAGAAAATACTCTGCAAATAATTAAGATAGATAGTTTTTTATTTTTGCAAATCACAAAGAATTTGTTTACGTGGTAGCCCCTGATAACAAAACCCTTGAAGTCGTTTATCTTTGTACAATTTAACTTGGTTACTTGGAATGAGGTTGCCATTTTGGCAGGTTTTTAAATTTCCGAATTGCTCGCCTGTTACAGCACCATGACCAAATTCCTCCTCTTGATTCAACTATTATTCATGGCGAATGACAGTTAAACCCTGTATACAAATTGAATCGCAAACCCGCTATTGCTACGCCTTGGACTGAGAAGCTATTGGGATTTATAAAAAACTACTTTTGGACGATAGTATAACTGTAGATTCTTCCAATTATCTCATCTACCATGCCAAAACAGTCTATAGGTCTTGATAACCAACTCTATAATTACCTTTTATCCGTTTCGCTGCGAGAACCGGAGATTCTTTTGAAGTTGCGCCAAGAAACCGCCAGTCATCCCCGCAGTGGAATGCAGATTTCACCAGAACAAGGGCAGTTTATGAGACTTTTGGTGCAACTCATTGGGGCTAAGAAAACCCTGGAAGTTGGAGTGTTTACGGGTTATAGCTCACTTTCTGTAGCTTTGGCATTACCTGCTGATGGCAAGATTATCGCTGCTGATGTGAGTGAAGAATTTACTGCGATCGCCCGACGGTATTGGCAAGAAGCCGGGGTTGCCGATAAAATCGATTTGCGGTTGGCACCAGGTTTGGAAACTTTAGATGAACTGTTGGCAACTGGCCAAGCCGAGACATTTGATTTTGCTTTTATTGATGCTGATAAAGAAAATTATGATGGATATTATGAGCGATCGCTGCAATTATTGCGTCCAGGTGGATTGATTGCTATTGATAATGTTTTATGGTCAGGACAAGTTGTTGAGGAGCAAAATCAAGATGAAAGCACTCAAGCTATCCGGGCACTCAACCAGAAGTTACATCATGACGAACGGGTAATGCTATCCCTTATCCCCATCGCGGATGGGCTTACTTTAGCCATCAAGCGACCTTAGCTAGAATACAGTAGGCGTACACAAATGTGCATTGGTGTCAACTTAAGCTCAAACGCTTGTCCTACATACGCTTTAAGGAACTCAAAAAAATAAATTATTCCGCTTGAGGTCGTTGACTGTTAACCGTCAACGGTCAACAGTTAACAGTAGCAATGGAATATTTTTTTAGTTGGAAGCCCCTTTGTAGAGACGGCGATTTATCGCGTCTTTGTTATATTGCGGAAAACACCGAAATTAGAAAGCAAACCGGGGTTTGAGAAAGTAAAAGCTCATTTTGCTTGCGGAAAACACCAAAACGAATAAGCAAACCGGGGTTTGAGAAAGCAAAAGCTTGTTTTACTAGCAAAAAACATCAAAATGAATAAGTAAACTGGGGTTTGAGAAAGCATTTCAGTATTTTGAGAAAGTAAAATGCCATTTTAATAAAGCATTTCAGTAAACCTGGCAGGTGAGGAGCGAACCTTCCCCACTGGAACCAAAGTGCTGATACCGATGATCCTGGGGCTGTTAGACGAAAGCTTCTGGGGTTCGACAGCTTACGAGTTCAACGCTAAACGCGAGAACCTCTGCCCCTATCACATGGGCTTTCATTCTGTGGGCGATCGCAGTGCTGGGCGCATCTATCCTGGCAAGGATATTGCAATAAATATGCTTGTGTATGTCATAACTACAGTCGGTAGAGTGCGGCGCTTCTGACAATCCAACTCTCTGGCGGCAGCAGTAACTAATGCTTGAAAGTATTAAAACTGGCGATCGCAATACACGACTTAATACAATATTAGATATCTCCAAAAACAGCCGCAGAGAAGCTTTGACAGTTTTTGGAGATATTTTTAGTTAGTAATATAATCTAAAACCATTCTGGTTCATCATGAGGTGAGATTAACTACAAAAGGAAGGTGATTAAACAATGGCATATTTACTGCGAATGAAGTCTCTCGTTCTCATGCAGAGCATAGAAACGAGGAATATGAAAAATATCTGTAACTATGCATACAAATTAACTTGTTACATTCAAGCTTGAAATACATTTATTGGCTCAAACTATAAATAAACTGAAAATATTATTTGTAAAATTACAAAATTCTTAATTTTAAATTTATAATGTTGAATTTTATCTGGTGTAAATTAGAGAAAGAGATTTCTTAATATTATTTTAAAATTCGTCGGAAAAGTAGACCAGTATTATATTTTGTTAAAATTGAATTGCTGCTATAAATAAAAGAATGTATTTAAATAAAGTCTAATAAATTACTATATAAATCCGGCAGCATTTACCTAGTCGTAATTTTAAAACCGTGCAAATTCATCCTCACTCCGAATTTAACCATAACCGCGATCGCCGTAAACAGGGTTTGCAAAATTTGCTCGATCGTCTTGTTAAAACAATGCAGCGCGATGAGTTAGTCCGGCAAACAACCAATCAACTCAGAGAATCGCTTCAGGTTGATCGGGTGGTGTTGTATTATTTTTACAGTCAGTGGCAAGGACAGGTGACTTTTGAATCTTTGAGTTCTCAAGAATTCTCAATACTTGGTTCCACTGGCCCAGATGATTGTTTTAACAACGAGTATGCTGGTTTATACTTAGCAGGACGGGTAAGAGCGATCGCTGATATTGAATTAGAGCCAATCGAGCCTTGTCACCGAGATTTTCTTCGCAATTTGCAGGTTCGTGCCAACTTAGTTGTACCAATTGTTACTCCTAAAGGATTATGGGGATTGTTAGTAGCACATCACTGTCAAGAGCCTCATTATTGGTCGCCATCAGATATACAAATGATGCAAACAGGGGCACAAACTCTAGCAGCAGATAGTAATATTCTGGAGAGTTAAGTCACGGTGTATTCAAATCGCCTACAGTAAAGTAGCAGAAATCCTCGCCAGCACTGATTTTTCTAATTAAGGAGAAAAAACTGTGAAATTTGCTTACACGGTTATTTGGGTAGACGATGTAGTTAAGACCGTTGAGTTTTACGAAAAAGCTTTTGGTCTAGTTCGTCGCACTCTCGTGGATAAGGGACAATCTCTCTGGGCGGAAATCGAAACCGGAAACACCACACTAGCTTTCTCTTCTAGTAGCGAAGCACAAAAGTTATTTCCTGGTGGCTGCCATCCCAACGATGCTACACAACCACCGGCATTAATCCAAATATCATTTATTACTCCTGATGTTGGCAGCGCTTACATGAGAGCGATCGGGGCAGGCGCAAAAACCCTAGATGCTCCTAAAAGTCAGCCTGGGGGACAAATGATTGCTCGTGTCCGCGATCCCAATGGTGTACTGGTGTCGTTGGTGAGTGCCTAAAGCGATCGCTACCTTGAAATTGGTAATTCCAATACTGTCAGTTTTTCATTGATTAGGGCATAAAACAAGCAAAGCTATAATTAGCGTAGCCTCTAGCCACGTTCCATACTTCTATGACCCATCTTCTAACACTGGAACTGAACGATCAGATTTTCACTGCAATTGCGCGACAGGCTGAGGCAATTGGCATTCCTCCTGAACGGCTAGCTGCAACGCTTTTAGAGCAACAGTTTGGACAAGTTTTTAAATTGTTGTCTGAAGCAGAAAAGGAGACAGCACGAGCCAGATTTGAACGCCATTTTGGGGTACTCAATCTCGAACATCCCATTGATTTGAACAATGAAAGCATTGATGCAGATTTGGTGAGAGAGTATGCCAGTAACCACGAGGAGGGTTAATGCTCCTCGATACCTCTGGGTTGCTTTGTTTGCACTATCAGACTGAGCCTTTGCACACTGAAGCAAGTGCTGCCTATAAAAGAGCAACAATCCGATTAACCCACAGCTATATTATTGCTGAGTACGTCGCGTTAGGTACTGCAAGGCGTTTTCCGCGTTCATCCGTCCTCGCTTTTGTGGTTGACTTGCTGGATAACCCAGACATAGAAACGGTTTGGGTAGATGAGTCATTGCACCGGACAGCAGTCGATCTCCTAATAGAGCGAGAGGATAAAACTTACTCTCTATGTGATGCACTGAGTTTTGTGTTAATGCGCCAACGCGGGATTACAGAGGCATTGTCTACCGATCGGCATTTCGAGCGAGAAGGGTTTATCCGCTTACTGCGAGCAGCAGGCTAACACGACAATGAAAGATTTTATGGATTCCAATTCTTTGCTGTGTGCAGCGATCGCCAATCACATTACCACTAGTCCCCAACAACGAATTACTTTTGCCCAATTCATGGACATGGCATTATACCACCCTGAATACGGCTACTATTCCAGCGATGCAGTCAAAATAGGCTTTAAAGATAGTGATTTTTTTACATCTCCCAACCTCTGTTCTGACTTTGGCGAGTTACTCGCGGAACAATTTTTGCAAATGTGGGAGATTCTAGGAAAACCTGTACCGTTTTCTCTAGTAGAAATGGGAGCAGGTCAAGGATTACTAGCTTTGCATATCCTTAAATATCATCAGCTAAACTACCCAGATTTTTTTGCGGCGCTGGAGTACATCATTGTTGAAAAGTCGCCAACTTTAAGACAAGAACAGCAGCAACGTTTGCAAGATTTCCCTGTGCGTTGGTTCAATTTAGAGGAGATACCACCAAATGCGATCGCAGGCTGCTTTTTTTCCAACGAGTTAGTAGATGCTTTCCCCGTCCATCAATTCACTTTAGAAGCGGGAGAACTCCGAGAAATTTATGTAACCACAGATAAGAATGAGAAAGAAACTAATGCCCCATGCCCACCATTTGTGGAAGTTACAGGAGAACCTTCAACGCCCGAACTAGCTGAACATTTGGATTTAGTAGGAATTGATTTAACCCAAAGTGTATATCTAGATGGCTACCGTAGTGAAATCAATTTAGCTGCTCTAGACTGGTTGAGTATAGTAGCAGACCGCTTGCAGCGCGGCTATGTGTTAACAATTGATTATGGCTACCCCGCCAATCGTTACTACAATCCCAGGCGATCGCAGGGAACGCTACAGTGCTATTATCAGCACCGTTTCCATGACAACCCTTATATCAATATTGGGCGACAAGATATCACTGCCCATGTTGACTTTACGGCTTTGGAACGCTGGGGTGAGAAGTGCAATTTAAAGAATGTTGGTTTTATCCAGCAGGGATTATTTTTGATGGCGTTGGGGTTAGGCGATCGAATTGCAGCCCTTTCTTATCAAAAGCAATCCCTCTCGCAGTTATTACAGCGCCGAGACCCACTACACCAGCTTATAGATCCCACAGGACTCGGCGGTTTTGGAGTCTTAATTCAGAGCAAAGGTCTGGACAACACAGAAACTTCTCAACCACTAAAAGGATTGACCGTGCCAGAGTAAACGTCAATTTGAAAAGTTAAAACTCTATTTAAGAATGCAGTATTAGTCTTATTTAGACTAGCATAACAGTGATTACTGTAAAGTTAAACACACTACCAAAGTAATAATTATGTCCACTCATGATCTGTTAATGCTAGTAACCTTACTTACTCCAGGGATTTTACTTTCAGTGATAATTATGGTGACTTTTGCGGCTGGTGGCTAATCGCCAGAGTCGTTAATCACTAGTACCACCAGGCGGAAGTCAAGGTTGAGCGCAGTCGTACCACTTCCCTACGGGACGCTACGCGAACGTGGAAGCAAGCTACGCGTAGCGTCTCGCAGAGAAGGGTCAAAAGTTACCCATGATTTAATTTTGGGCTTTCTGGCTGTAATGAAATGGTAGGTTTATTTCCGCCGGTCTGTACTAGTCAGTGAACAGTTATCAGTATTTAGAGATAACTGTTCACTGATAACTAATATTAAAATCTAACGATGGAAACGCGATGTCTACAAAAGGCTACGCCTACGCTGTACCAAAGGAACGTGAAAAATGAAGGTGGCATTTCTGGGAACTGGACTGATGGGACTACCAATGGCTCAAAGGTTATTAGCCGCAGATATACAGCTAGTTGCCTATAATCGTACCCCAGAAAAATTAGCACCGCTACAAGCAGCTGGGGCTGAAATTGCTACACATCCCCGCCACGCTATTCGTGCTGCTGAGTGCATAATTCTTATGCTGACTAATGCCCCAGCCATTTATAACGTGTTGCTTTCAGATACTGCTTGGCAAACTCTGGAAGGGCGCACAATCATCCAAATGGGAACAATTACTCCCACAGAAAGCCAAGAAATTAGAGATGCAGTTGTTGCAGGTGGTGGTGAGTATTTAGAAGCACCCGTTTTAGGGAGTATCCCGGAAGCAGAAGCTGGCAAGTTGAGTGTTATGGTAGGGGCAGAGCCAGAACAATATCAACGCCATTTAAAGTTACTCCAAAATTTTGGGACAGAACCTTTACTTATAGGCCCAGTGGGATCTGCGGCGGCACTCAAATTGGCACTAAATCAACTAATAGCTTCTCTAACAACTAGCTTTGCTCTGAGTTTAGCTTTTGTCCAGCGTCAGGGTGTCGATGTGGATGTATTTATGCAAATATTGCGCGACAGTCTATTTTATGCACCTACCTTTGACAAAAAGCTACAACGCATGTTGGATGGCAATTATGCCGATCCGAATTTCCCCACAAAACACCTGCTCAAAGATACAGAATTATTTATCTCGGAAGCGAAATCTCAGAGTTTGGATCTCAGCAGTATTAAAGGTGTGCGGCAAATCTTGCAAACAGCCGTGAGAATGTCATTTGCTGATGATGATTACTCATCACTATTTTCTGTCATTAAGGAATGGGGAGAAGCGATCGGGGAATAAATTTTCGTAGGGGCACACAGATGTGCGCCCCTAATCCGTGGTTTATTTACTTGAAAATGTTGTAAGTTGAGACACATTGAAGCAAGCTTCTCCTTACATCCCGACATCCCTGGTATACACTTTAAAAATCCTGAATCAAAAGGTTTTAACTAAACGGTTATAAGGATATTACTGCCCATTAGTAGTTGATTGAGGAAATGGTAGAGATTCCGGCTGAGGCTGAAGTTGCGGTTGAGGCTTAGGTTCTGGTTGAGGATTAAGAAATTCCTGCCAAGCCCTAATTTGCTCTTGCGCCGCACTGTAAGCAGCACTACCGCGTGGAACCGATTTAGCAATGTCAATCCCTCTGGCAATATCAGACTGACCTTGAGAGCGTGCTATTTCTAACAATTGCTGACTCCACTGGTCAATAGCCAGATTCGCATCCATACGTAAGATGCTATTGTTTGAAACCCGATCTGCCAGCCGTATTGCTTCAACTAATGCTTCTGGAGTACCAGCCGCGCCGACTTCCTGGGCTTTTCTCCAGTTTTCTCTGGTGCGGATTTGCCCTTCCCAATCATTTATCGCAGCTTGTGCTTCCCCAGAAAGCGCCCTTCCCGACGAGGCAATTTGTTGAGCTGCGCTGATGGCGGCAGTAAGATTTCCACTCTGAGCCAGTTCTTGTGCCTGATCTAAGTAGGGTTGGTCTTGAATTCGCTGAATTTTTCCTATCCAAGTGCGAATTTTTTTCCGTGCTTCTGGATATAATGCTCGACCTCTACGAATTTCGCTGGCCTGGGCGATCGCAGCTTGCAAAGAGTTAATATCATCGAATATTGCTATCTGTTCAGCGCGTTCTAAGTAAGGTTGGTCTTCAATTGTCTCCACTTGGGCACGCCAGCGGCTCATTTCTTGCCTAGCTTCTGTGGCGCGGGGGTTACTAGCAGGGATTAATTGCACTTGGGCGATCGCTGCTGTTAAATTATTGACTGTTCCTTGGCTAGCTAATATTCTCGCTTTTTCTAGATTGGCAACATCTTCAATTTCCAACTGCCAACGAGCAATTAGTTGCTGCGCTTCGTTATACACTGGTCTGGAAGGATCAATTTGCTGTGCTTGAGCGATCGCAGCCTCTAAACCAGAAACGTTACCTATCCAAGCACTCCTTTTCGCGTCAGCTATGGCGATAAAGTCATCTGTTTCGCCCTGTAGTTTCGCAATCTCTGGAATTTGTCTAGCAATATTCAGTGCTTCATCAGCATCCTGTTTATCTAGTTTTGCCTTGGCCAATTCCAACATTTTGCGTCCAAATGCGGGAATAGCTTCCTGAGCTTTTTGGTAAATGTAACTTTCTTGCCCAATGGACTGGGCTAACTTGATAGCTTCTAATAAATTATCAACAACTTTGCTGTTTGCTAAGTTTTCAGCTTTTCCTAATTTATCGCCATCTTCCCGCGCTGTCGCAATTAGACGATTCAATTGGTCGTATTTAGTACTTGCCCAGTATTGATTGTCTACGCGCAGCATTTTGGCAGATAACATAAACGCCGATTGCCAGCGCCGTTCTTTTACTTCAGCGATCGCACCGTTGTATGTTTCTTCTGCCTTTGACCAAATTGACTGCCATTTGCCAATTTGCTCATCGACTAATTTATAAGCTGCCACATCTTCAGGTATTTTCTGAGCAGTAGCGATCGCTTCCTCTAAATTCCCTGTTTGGAAACTTTGATCAGCTAGCTTCAAAATATCCCGCGACCATTCTTCGATGAAACGATCAATTTCTCCATGCAACGGGTGATTTTGTGGTAATTGCTTCACCAGAGCGATCGCTTGCAATAGGTCGTTTACTGTCTGTTTAGAAGCCGCCAACTGAGCGCAGTGCAACCGCACAGAAGCACTAGCTAGCGGCCAGAAAATTGAGGGGCAATTAGGGGCAGTTGGCAACTTCAGCAGCATTGCCACTGACAAGAATCCTACACTGCCCGGAATTAACATTAACAGTACTGACCACAATACCCAGCTTTTCATCCAGCGGGGCAATTTACCAGGATTATTACTGAGTTTGGCAGTTTTTTCTGAATTACTATTTATAGGTAATCCTTCCCTATGGTTTTTTTTTCGCCGCTTCACTGACTTGGAAGTAGAACCAGTAGCTGGGACATCAAATGGCTGAGTTTCACCGAATTGATCTGTTCGGGATAATCTTTTGTTTTGATCTGGCTCTCTTCCACTGGCTGAAGACCAACTGTCTGGAATATCCCGCTCTGTCATCTCTCACACCAAAATAATTGAATAGCGCTCTGTTTTAGGTCGATAATTCCATTGTTGACATAGTAACTTTCTCATGATTAAAAAGCTACTTTTTTGAGTCTCTCTCTCCACAGAGTACCATTAGCAATCTAAAAAATCAGTGCCCTTTTATACTTTATCCTGAAACGGTAGATTCAGCTTGCAAATCGGCAATTAATTGAGCTAACTGATCGCTACTTGCCTGGTAGACGTTGCCGCAAAACTCGCAAATTGCTTCAGCACCATCATCTTTAACAATCATATCTTGCAGTTCGGCTTCTCCCAAAATCTTCAGTGCCCCCAAAACGCGATCGAAAGAACAACCACAGTGGAAGCGCAGCATTTGCCGTTCGGAAAAGATTTCCAGTCCCATGTCTCCCAGCAAGTCGTTAAAGATTTCAGGTAACGTCTTACCAGCTTGCAACAACGGCGTAAATCCTGCTAGGCCAGCTACCCGTGATTCCAACGTTTCTACTAGGGCTTCGTCTCTAGCAGCCTTGGGCAATACTTGTACGAGTAATCCTCCAGCCGCCGTTACTCCACCTGCTCCCACAAACACACCTAAAACTAAAGCTGAAGGTGTTTGTTCGGAATTTACTAGATAATGAGCCACATCATCGCCAATTTCGCCAGAGACTAGTTCTACCGTACTAGAGTAAGGATAACCATAACCGATATCCCGGACAACGTAGAGGTAGCCGTCACCCACTGCACCACCAACATCTAGCTTACCTTTGGCATTGGGAGGCAATTCCACTGATGGATTTGCCACATACCCGCGTACCGTACCATCTAAACCAGCATCTACCAAGATGCCACCCAAAGGCCCATCGCCCTTCACCCGGACATTGACCCTTGACCCAGTTCGCTTCATGCTAGAAGCCATTAATAAGCCTGCTGCCATAGTCCGACCCAGTGCTGCCGTTGCCACATAAGAAAGCTTGTGTCGCCCCCGTGCTTCTTCTGTTAAACGTGTGGTGATCACACCTACGGCACGAATTCCACCTTCGGCTGCTGTTGCACGAATTAACTGATCCGCCATGAATAACCTTACATTTCTTAACAAGTTCACTTTTTCTATTCTAAGTTCTCTGCTGCAAGAAAAGTAACGTAGCACTGGTCATTGGTCATTGGTCATTAGTCATTGGTCATTAGTTATTTACAAAGGACTAAGGACTAATGACTAATGACAAAAACTATTTGCAATATTAGAAATAGCGATGTCTCACCTTTAGGTAATCCTATAAAAATGCTGGGTAATTTTCAACAAAGCCAACTGCGGATCGAAATTGAAGCACCAACAGATGCAATTCGTGACAGTCTGCTGCATCCCGCACAACTAGAAAAATGGCTCTTAGGGCAACGCTTTGCACCAGGAATGCCAGAAGAACTGCTTCCAGGATTCCAGTTTACTACCTGGACTGGGCCAGTCCCGATTCATCATCAAGTAGATGTTGTCAAATCCAACTGTCTCCGCTTGGTACTCAGCGGAGGCATTGACGGGTTCCACGAATGGTACTGGGGAGAAGGTTGGGTACAGTCCCACTTGGAAGGAGTTTCACTTTTGCCCTTGAATTTGGGTCAAACTTTGAGTTTGTTGAGCTTGCGTCAGTTTTTGGCAACTCAGGGACGTTGATTCGATTGATGTAGAGGGATTGGGCATTGGTTATTCTTTGCGTCCGCAGTCAATACGGTTCGGATAAGATCCCCCCGCCTGTGGCGACCCCCTTAAAAAGGGGGTAAATGAGGAAATTAGCCCCCCTTTTTAAGCTATCCATTAGTCACATCTTTCTTTACAATCTTGAAACGCTTGTTTTGTCGGCATCTTGAACACTGAGGTTTCAAACATACTTGACAGATTGGCTCTTAATCTTCTCGCTAAAATTAGGTTTTTATTGAGAATTGACGACGAACGAATAAGGGTTAGAAAAAGCGTGAGTCAATACTCTCGTAAATGTTGAGAAAGATCCGGGTAATGGATAGCTTTTTAAGGGGGGTTGGGGGGATCTCCGCTCGATAAACAAGCTAACCGAACCATATTGCATCCCCAATCCCCAATTTATGAACCAGAAATAATGCCTACAATAATTTTTACCAGCACAGATAAATCTTCTGGAACTTGATAGCGTTTCTGGTCTTGAATCACCTGACGATTCGCACGAAGGTAAACCCCAAAGCGCCAATCTTCACCAGTCGTAACTGCACCATATAGAAGTTCGGATGTGGATTTAGTCCATTGATCAAGTGCTATTAATTCAACAGCAAGTTGAGTAAATCCTCGCACTAAATCTGATTGTTTGGCTTCGATTACTAATAAATTTTGAGGTGCTGCAATATAGTAGTCGAGAGTTCCTTTCAGATAATTGTTGACAGCAATAGAATATTCTATATTGAGTCTCTGGTTAGTTAAAGCACATACTTCAAACAAAATTGGGCCAATTAGAGCTTCGCGTCTAGTAGTTTCATTAACTAAATCAATATGAGATAAATTACGGCGAAGTTGTTGCTGTAAAAATTGGATGTCTAAAATGTCTGATGATTCAGGTAATGTTATATTTTTCCTTTCAATAGTGCAATTTAATTCGGCTAAAATATCATCAATTGTGAAAGGTAGTTCAAAATATCGGCTGAAAGTATAAGATTCACCAACTTGGAGAATGCGGCGGGAACTCATAAAAAATTTAAGCCAAATTTATCCTCCTATTTTATATAAACTTGGTCATCTCACATCTTGCACCAGAGTAAGGAATTGGGCGCTAATATTTCAAGCTATTGTTAAGAAATTTAACTATAGGGTGTGTTGTCGCCAAGCGCCGCACCGTCAAGAATTCAAGATGCATTAGTCTTGATACGCCATTGCGGACTTAATTTGGAGAATAGCGATCGCCCTCGTATTTCCCATCTACTGATATTGGTTCATAGATGCGATCGCCTGTGGTATTGCATTGGACTCAGTAGCCATTTGAATTTTTAGCGCCTGGAGTTGTGCATCGATTTGCGATCGCTGTAACTGATTCTGCTGGGTATTACCGTCTTTTCTTTAAATGAGCTTTTTTGCCAAACTCCCATAATTTGGCGTTTTCGCTCTGGAGGGTGAAAGCGATCGCTTTTGCTTTTATTACTGATAAGTTGCCTTGCCTATACATATAGTAGCTTGATTTCCGCCAGACTGTACTAAGTCTAAAGAGCAATTAGCGCATTAGAGCAATTAGCGCATTTTAGTAGAAACACCAAATCTTTATAATTTTTATGAAAAACTTGATTTTTTCTTTATTTATTTGCAAAACATTTGTTATAGTCAATACAAAGCTTTTTTCAAATTAATATAAATATTTCAGGGAAGCTCAACGTTTCTATATTAAAAGAAGTTATATCAATTAAAATTCCAGTTGTATAAAATTATTTACTGCAAAAATATTTGCACATAAAAATACTTATTCAAAAATGCAGAATCCAGTTTTGATTTTTATAGATTTATTTAAATGCAATTTGTATAAAAATGTTATTTGGTTTACTTGATTATATCTTTAAATTCTGCGAATTTTCGCTAATTTATAAGTATTAATACTTAATCAGCTTAATTTATCCATTTATTTTTTGACAAAATTAAGCTTATAGATCCACGTACCTATCGTACTTATATTGATGGCTGCGATTTTTGATAAATCCGAACTTATTTTTAATTAAATTTGTATAGATATAAACTATGTATTGTCTGTGTTGAAGACGTATAATACATGTTTTTTCACGACTTAGGTGCTTGACCTTGTAAGCAAGAGTAGTATAATACTTCTAGAGAATCAAAAAAGCAACTAAATATACACTTTATGTGTATATCTATTACTTTTGCTTTTGCGATGACTCTAATCCCAACAATCAACTGAGGAGAACTAAAAATATGCAGACCAACATACTATTTAGCAAACTGACCACTTGTGAAGAAGCCAACCTCTCTGGTGGTCACTATGCATATAAGAAAGAATACGAGAAAAAAGAGGAGAAAAAATACGAGAAAAAATACGAGAAAAAACACGGCAAAAAATACGAGAAAGACGATGATAAGAAAGACTATGGATACGGTAAATACTACATTGACATTGCAAAATATCTTGATTGGGCTTTAAAGCATTAGTATTACCCCTGGTAGTTTTTGATTTCCGAGAATAGGCAAAACTCTGAAGTTTAGGAGAAGGAAAATTGTAAACGTAAAGATACGATTAGCTGTTTATGTTTCGCAAGCTATTCTAGCATACGTTTATTGACATCCATTTCCTTTTCTTCAACAAACTTAACTTTGACGGTTGCCCGCCAGCAACCGTCAGCAGCGCTTTTACATTAAACATACTGTTCACCTTTGAGTAGTGCAATAGTAAAACAAGCGCTAGTGTATACAGGGATAAAACCCTGTTATTTTTTTAGGTTTTGTCACCGAATTTTAGATTTTAAATTTTGGATTGAAGATCCAAAATTTAAAAATACATGAATTAGACGGATAAGATAGTGTCCATCCAATTAGCCCGATTAAAAGACCACTAATACCTGATTCTAATTCGGTTTTACCACCAACACAGAACAATTAGCCTCTTCCACAACTTGACTACTAACAGAACCTTGCACAATTCGCTTCATCCCCATCAATCCCCGACTGCCAATTATAATTAAGTCAGTTTTGTAAATATTGGCAAGGCGAATAATCTCTTCAGCAGGATCACCAGTTGCCAATTCTAACTCACTTGGGACTGATAACTTTTCCTGATACGATTGCAACTGTTTTTCAACATGAAAATAAGAAAATGTTGGTGACTCTGGCTGAGGACGATCAGCGGGTAGTTCCATTTCTGACTCTGGTGTAAGAAAGACATGACAAAGAATAACCTTGGCATCTTTTGATAATGCCAAATTATCTAAAGTCTGAATTACTCGTTCTCCAATTTCCGAACCGTCCAGAGCTACCAAAATATTGTTTAGCACCGCTCTCGTCTCCTAAAAAGTAGACCCCTTACATAAGTATGTAGCAAAACTTGTTGGCAGCTACACTAAATTATTTTTCTATCTGCCTAGTTACAGCAGAATTCAGGAGTCAGAATTCAGAATTCAAAAGTAAAATAGGCTTTATATCATATTGCCCCGTACCCTTGTGGTCGGGATCTCCAAAATTTAAAATCCAAAATCAGTTGACTTCCGCCTTGCGGTACTAGTTCCCAGCCCCTAATTTGGTGTGTCGTTAATTTAGAAAATGAGTTAAAATGAGGTACATCAAATAAAATAGTAAGCCTAACTCATCACCCGGTTAAGCAATGTGATTGCCAATATAATTCATCTGTCCCTAAAGGGGTGTATGAGTATCAAAAAAATCCAGGTTAAGCTAGATAAGAGAATTAGAGTCAGCTTGCACACCCCAGTGGGTCAAGAGCAATACTAAATCTCAGGTGTGAATATTATAATTTTGGCATTGTCCTTACTCCATGCTGCGAATCATTACTCAGCAGGCAGACGTCAGAGCCGAACTACAACGGATCTGCGATCGCACCCATGACGAACAGGTGCTTCACAAAGAAGCAACGGTGCGGGAAGTTTTGCAAGCAGTGAAGCGCCAAGGCGACAAAGCTGTTTTGCATTACACAGCCGAATTTGACAAACAAACCCTGAAAGCAGAAGAACTCCGAGTTACAGGCTCGGAATTAGATGCAGCCTATCAGCAGGTGTCAAAAGAGTTGTTGGGCGCGATTCGGCTAGCTTGCCGCCAAATTGAAGCGTTTCATCGTCAGCGAGTCCCAAAAAGCTGGGTACATTTTAGCGACGATGAAATAGTCTTGGGCAAACGTTACACTCCCGTAGATCGAGCGGGGTTGTATGTACCTGGTGGCCGCGCCGCCTATCCCAGTACAGTCATCATGAATGCAATTCCGGCTCATGTTGCTGCTGTACCTCATGTGGTGATGGTGACACCACCAGGACCAGGGGGTGCAATTAACCCAGCAGTTTTGGTAGCTGCCCAAGAAGCCGGAGTCCAAGAAATTTATCGCATTGGGGGCGCACAAGCGATCGCTGCTTTAGCCTATGGCACAGAAACGATTCCAAAAGTGAATGTAATTACTGGCCCTGGTAACATTTATGTCACCCTAGCGAAAAAACTTGTATATGGCACCGTCGGCATTGATTCTTTGGCAGGCCCCAGTGAAGTCTTGGTGATTGCCGATGAAACCGCAAATCCGGTGCATGTAGCTGCTGACTTGCTAGCCCAAGCCGAACACGATCCAATGGCGGCAGCAATCTTGCTGACGACAGATGCTGCTTTAGCGAAAAACGTGCAAGTAGCCTTAGAAAGACAGCTAGTAGATCACCCACGGCGAATAGACACAGAAAAAGCGATCGCTCACTACGGCTTGATTGTCCTTGTGGAATCACTCCAAGCGGCAGCAGAACTCTCAAATGAATTTGCCCCCGAACACCTGGAATTAGAAGTTAAAGACCCTTGGGCACTCCTACCACAGATTCGTCATGCTGGCGCAATCTTTTTGGGTTACTCCACACCAGAAGCGGTAGGAGACTATTTGGCAGGGCCGAACCATACCTTGCCAACTTCTGGTGCTGCCCGCTATGCTTCGGCATTAGGGGTGGAAACTTTCCTCAAACACTCCAGTATTATTCAATACTCCCAAACCGCGCTGCAAAATGTCGCTAGTGCTATTGATGTGCTAGCAACAGCAGAAGGCTTACCTTCCCATGCTGATTCAGTCCGACGCCGAATTCAGCAAGAAGAGTAATTTGGAATGGTTAATTTTTTATTAATACTGTTGGCGAAAGTCACTTGATAGGTTCCAGATAAAAGTCTGGATGGCGATGTCTGACGACAAGCCGCTATGCGTCTACGCACACTAGTACCGCATGGCGGAAGTCAACTGATTTTGGATTTTAAATTTTGGATTTTGGATTGACGATTTGTTCCGCCCACTTTCTTACGGAGCATGAACTGCAAATTTTCTAAAATCTAAAATTGGCACGGTCAAAAGTCAAAGGAATTATATTCCGAGCTTCTTGTGGCATTTGAAATGGTTTGTTTCTTTACAAAACTCAGTGCTGAGTACCTCGCCTAACAGTTAAAATTTACTAAGTGCTTACTTGTGTTTATATACACGTTAAGTATTAAGACCGCCCCTTGTAGGCGGTCTTTTAAGTTAGCACTCTTCATGCGCCCGCTGGACTAGGGACTAAATTCTTCGCCAATCTCCAGTACCGAATTGATAATAAGAGATTTTTTTAGGAAGTTATAACATTGGCAATTTGAATGCTATATTAGTAAGTCTAGTAGTGTGTGTACATATTAATAGTATTTTTGGAATTGACTGTGGCGAATACAAAGTCTGCTCTCAAGCGTGCCGAAATCGCAGAACGTAACCGACTGCGTAACAAAGCTTACAAATCAGCAGTCAAGACGCTGATGAAGAAATACATTAATGCTGTAGCCGTCTATACAGCTAATCCTACCCCAGAATTAAAACAGGAAGCACAGGCTCGCTTATCCGAGGCTTACGCCAAAATCGATAAAGCGACCAAGCGGGGTGTCCTTCACCCAAATAATGGGGCAAGGAAAAAGTCAAGATTGGCTAATAAACTAAAACCCCCAACTCAAGCAGTTGCTCAATAGTTATTCATGAGTCAGTGCCCTCTTCTGAATAGAGGGAGACACAATGTTACAAAGCTTACTAAAGTTTTTGTAAGTGGTGTGAAACGCGAAAGGTAATGGCAAGCCAGTGCAGTCTTGAGGGTTTCCACACCCCTTACTCTATCTCTCTCAACCCGTCCACCGCAGGGCTGTCTCATGAGCGAATTAAAGTAGCGGGCGTGGTTTTCTTCTTGAATAGTTTAGCGATCGCAAAAGAAAAATTCACCTGACGGTCATTTGTCCTTAGTCGTGATCAGGGCTAATAATTTATGACCAATGACAAAGGGTAAAGAATGCAGCTGATAGACACGCATGTTCATCTAAACTTTGATAGTTTCCAGCCGGATTTAGCAACAGTGCGATCGCGGTGGCAAGAAGCAGGAGTAGTACGTTTAGTACATTCCTGTGTTCACCCAGAGGAATTTTCCAGCATTCAATCCATAGTGCACGAGTTTCCCGAAATCAGCTTTGCCGTAGGATTACATCCTTTAGATGCTGATAAATGGAATAACGAGACAGCCGAGAAAATCAAAACTTTAGCGAGTTCTGACTCTCATGTGGTAGCAATTGGAGAAATGGGGCTGGATTTTTACAAAGCTGATAACTATGAGCATCAACTGATGGTGTTTGAGTCGCAGTTAGCAATCGCAGCTGAACTCAACTTACCAGTAATTATCCACTGCCGCGACGCTGCTGCGGCAACCAGAGAAGTGTTGCAGAAATGGCGGGAACTTAAAGGAGAAAGAGTGCGGGGCGTCATGCATTGCTGGGGAGGAACACCAGAAGAAACTCAATGGTTTCTTGATTTAGGCTTCTATATCAGCTTTAGCGGGACGGTAACGTTCAAAAATGCCAAAGCGATCCAATCCTCAGCTGCGATGGTGAATAGCGATCGCCTACTGATTGAAACAGACTGCCCATTTCTCGCCCCAGTTCCGAAACGAGGCGAGAGGCGCAACGAGCCTGCCTACGTGCAATATGTAGCCGAGCAAGTAGCCAAACTACGTCAGGAATCGGTAGAAGCGATCGCTCATCAAACCACCCAGAATGCCTGTGAATTATTTGGTCTGTCAATATAAAGTGTGCCTTAATCTCTTTTATTCCGTTGTGCTAAAAAAAATAAAACTCTAGAGAGGGAAAATATGCTAATATTGTTCCCTCAAAAACATTTTGCTTGCGCCATAATGATAAAGGAAGGAACCTAAAATTTCTGAGCCTAATTTTCCGTGCTGTTATCGGCTTGGCCATCCTCCAAATCTCTACAAGCGGATGCTCTCCACACATGACTAAGCGTGCCAACCCAGGTTGAGCTAGACTGCACAACATCGGCTTGGTGTGTATCTAAACCTATACAAAATCGTTAAACGAAATTGCCTTGTGAGTACAATCCAGCAAAATGAAGTAATTCTGATTCAAAGCCGACAAGGTGCGGATCATTCCCTCAATCTTAGGATATCTAAAATATCACTGAGAGTATAAATAGCGTGGTCAATTTCAGACACACCAGATAGGGCTGCGTCAGCAAATTACGCGCTTTTTGGAGGAGAAATGAAGAAAATAGATAAAACTCAGGAATATCTCAACTGTATATTCTTGTCAAATCAAGACTATAGTGGGTTTTTGGCGTCTAATCCCCCGCTTTTGGGCGATTACCCCCTTGTCCAAATTTCTCATTCCAGCTTTAATCGCTGCGTTTGCCAACACCTGCGATCTACAGGTGTATAAGAAGAAGCTCCCAAACAGCTATGGACACTGGCTAGCAGTGGGAAGCGTTAAACAGCAGTGTCTAAGTAAAAATTTAACCAGGTTGACAAAGGTAGAGGCATGACCAAAGAAACATATATGGAACCCGCCTTTCTGTTGCCCGACTTGATTGAAATCCAGCGCTCAAGCTTTCGCTGGTTTTTGGAAGAAGGGCTAATAGAAGAACTTAACTCCTTTAGTCCTATTACAGATTATACGGGCAAACTAGAACTCCACTTTTTGGGTCATAACTACAAACTCAAGGAGCCAAAGTACAGCGTCGAAGAAGCCAAACGGCGGGATAGTACCTATGCCGTTCAAATGTATGTTCCCACACGGTTGATTAATAAGGAAACCGGGGAAATCAAAGAGCAAGAGGTATTCATTGGGGATTTGCCTTTGATGACCGATCGCGGCACGTTTATTATTAACGGAGCCGAGCGGGTAATTGTCAACCAAATCGTGCGATCGCCAGGCGTTTATTACAAATCAGAAATCGACAAAAACGGGCGACGTACTTATTCAGCTAGCTTAATTCCTAACCGGGGAGCATGGCTGAAATTTGAAACAGACCGTAACGATTTGGTGTGGGTACGCATCGACAAAACCCGCAAACTGTCAGCACAGGTACTTCTAAAGGCTTTAGGTTTATCAGACAACGAAATCTTTGACGCCTTACGCCACCCAGAGTATTTCCAAAAAACCATCGAAAAAGAAGGGCAATTCTCTGAAGAAGAAGCTCTGATGGAGTTATATCGGAAACTGCGTCCTGGTGAACCACCCACAGTATTAGGTGGACAACAACTCCTAGATTCTCGTTTCTTTGACCCGAAACGTTATGACCTTGGTCGCGTTGGACGGTACAAACTCAACAAGAAATTGCGCCTTTCTGTTCCCGACACAATGCGCGTGTTGACTGCTGGCGATATCTTGGCAGCCGTAGATTACCTGATCAATCTAGAATATGACATCGGTAATATAGATGACATTGACCACTTAGGCAACCGTCGGGTGAGAAGCGTCGGGGAATTGCTGCAAAACCAAGTGCGGGTCGGTTTAAACCGCTTAGAGAGAATTATTCGGGAACGGATGACTGTATCCGATGCTGAAGTGCTAACTCCCGCTTCCTTGGTTAACCCCAAACCATTGGTAGCAGCGATTAAAGAATTCTTTGGTTCCAGCCAATTAAGTCAGTTCATGGATCAAACCAATCCTCTGGCAGAACTGACCCACAAACGCCGTCTGAGTGCTCTTGGTCCCGGTGGTTTAACCCGCGAACGCGCTGGTTTTGCCGTGCGGGATATTCATCCTAGTCACTATGGACGTATTTGCCCCATTGAGACACCAGAAGGCCCTAACGCCGGATTGATTGGCTCCTTAGCAACCCATGCGCGGGTTAACCTATACGGCTTCCTCGAAACACCATTTAGACCTGTAGAAAATGGGCGAGTCAGATTTGATCTGCCTCCAGCCTACATGACAGCCGATGAAGAAGACGATCTACGGGTTGCTCCGGGAGATATTCCTGTAGATGAAACCGGGCACATTATTGGGCCACTAGTGCCAGTCCGTTATCGTCAAGAATTTTCCACCACAACACCAGAACAGGTGGACTACGTAGCAGTATCTCCCGTACAGATTGTGTCGGTAGCAACCAGCATGATTCCCTTCTTGGAGCATGATGACGCTAACCGAGCGCTGATGGGATCGAACATGCAACGGCAAGCAGTCCCCCTGCTTAAGCCAGAACGCCCTCTGGTGGGTACTGGTTTGGAAGCGCAAGGAGCAAGAGACTCGGGGATGGTGATTGTATCGCGTACTGATGGTGATGTCACTTATGTGGATGCTACAGAAATTCGCGTCCGTCCTAAACCTAATACCTCAGAAATTAAGTACACCCTTTCCAAGTACCAACGTTCCAACCAAGACACCTGTTTAAATCAGAAACCTCTCGTCCGCATTGGTGAACGGGTTGTTGCTGGTCAAGTCTTGGCTGATGGCTCCTCCACCGAAGGCGGTGAATTGGCGCTAGGACAAAATATCGTCGTTGCCTATATGCCTTGGGAAGGCTACAACTACGAAGATGCGATTTTAATCTCTGAAAGACTGGTGCAGGATGATGTTTACACCTCAATTCACATTGAAAAATATGAAATTGAAGCTAGACAAACCAAACTGGGGCCAGAAGAAATTACCAGAGAAATTCCCAATGTCGGGGAAGATGCCTTGCGTCAGTTGGATGAACAGGGGATCATTCGCATAGGGGCGTGGGTAGAAGCTGGGGATATCTTGGTAGGAAAAGTCACACCCAAGGGTGAATCTGACCAACCGCCAGAAGAAAAACTCTTACGTGCCATCTTTGGTGAGAAAGCACGGGATGTGCGAGACAATTCCCTGCGAGTACCAAACGGTGAAAAAGGCCGCGTAGTTGATGTGCGCTTGTTTACTCGTGAACAAGGCGATGAACTGCCACCAGGAGCCAATATGGTAGTCCGGGTGTATGTCGCTCAAAAACGCAAAATCCAAGTTGGAGACAAAATGGCAGGACGCCACGGTAATAAAGGGATTATTTCTCGGATATTACCGGCGGAAGATATGCCTTATTTGCCCGATGGTTCACCAGTGGACATTGTACTTAACCCCTTGGGTGTACCCAGTCGGATGAACGTCGGACAAGTATTTGAGTGCCTCTTAGGTTGGGCTGGTCAGACCTTGGGAGTGCGATTTAAGATTACTCCCTTTGATGAAATGTACGGTGAAGAGTCATCTCGCCGAATCGTGCATGGCAAATTGCAAGAAGCACGAGACGAAACAGGGAAAGACTGGGTATATAACCCAGATAACCCAGGCAAAATCATGGTGTATGACGGTCGTACCGGTGAACCCTTTGACCGAGCAATTACCATCGGTGTGGCTTACATGCTGAAGCTGGTGCATTTAGTGGATGATAAGATCCACGCCCGTTCCACAGGCCCATACTCACTCGTGACTCAGCAACCCTTGGGTGGTAAAGCACAACAAGGTGGTCAGAGGTTTGGAGAAATGGAAGTGTGGGCATTGGAAGCCTTTGGTGCAGCTTACACCTTACAGGAATTGCTCACAGTTAAATCTGACGATATGCAAGGACGGAATGAAGCGTTAAATGCGATCGTTAAAGGTAAGGCAATTCCTCGACCTGGAACCCCAGAGTCCTTTAAGGTGCTAATGCGCGAGCTGCAATCATTGGGGTTAGACATTGCCGTACACAAGGTAGAAACCCAAACAGACGGCAGTTCCCTAGATGTAGAAGTCGATTTGATGGCAGACCAATCAGCCCGGCGCACACCTCCTCGACCCACCTATGAATCTCTTTCCCGCGAATCGTTGGAAGAAGACGAGTAAATAATTCGTAATTGATAATTCGTAATTCGTAATTGAAGAATTAATTACGGATTACGAATTAGAAATTGTTAATTACGAATTAAAAATTGTTAATTACGAATTACGAATTAGAAATTAGAAAGATGAGACCTGCCCAAACTAATCAGTTTGACTACGTAAAAATCGGCTTGGCTTCCCCGGAACGCATTCGCCAATGGGGCGAGAGAACATTACCCAATGGTCAAGTAGTCGGTGAAGTTACCAAGCCAGAAACGATTAATTACCGAACTCTCAAGCCAGAAATGGATGGCTTATTTTGTGAGCGCATCTTTGGCCCCGCAAAAGATTGGGAATGCCATTGTGGTAAGTATAAAAGAGTTCGTCATAGAGGTATTGTCTGTGAACGCTGTGGGGTAGAAGTCACTGAGTCACGGGTGCGTCGTCACCGCATGGGCTATATTAAACTTGCCGCACCAGTAGCTCACGTTTGGTATCTCAAGGGTATTCCTAGCTATATTTCCATCCTGTTGGATATGCCCTTGCGGGATGTCGAGCAGATTGTCTATTTCAACTCTTATGTTGTCCTGAGTCCTGGTAATGCCGAAACTTTAACTTACAAACAGCTACTGAGTGAAGACCAGTGGTTGGAAATAGAAGACCAAATTTATAGCGAAGATTCTGTGCTGCAAGGCGTAGAGGTAGGTATTGGGGCTGAAGCGCTGTTGCGTTTGCTTGCCGATATCAATTTAGAACAAGAAGCCGAAAGCCTACGCGAAGAAATTGGCAACGCCAAGGGACAAAAGAGAGCCAAGCTAATTAAGCGACTGCGGGTGATTGACAACTTTATCGCTACTGGTTCCAAACCAGAGTGGATGGTAATGGCAGTTATTCCCGTGATTCCGCCCGACTTGCGCCCAATGGTGCAACTAGATGGCGGACGGTTTGCCACGAGCGATTTAAATGATTTGTATCGGCGGGTAATTAACCGCAACAATCGTTTAGCACGCTTGCAGGAAATTTTGGCACCAGAAATTATTGTGCGGAACGAAAAGCGGATGCTGCAAGAAGCAGTGGATGCTTTGATTGACAATGGTCGTCGGGGGCGCACTGTGGTAGGGGCAAATAACCGACCACTGAAATCTTTGTCCGACATTATTGAGGGTAAGCAAGGACGCTTCCGACAAAATTTGTTAGGTAAACGGGTTGACTACTCTGGACGTTCGGTAATTGTGGTCGGACCAAAGCTGAAAATTCACCAGTGCGGTTTGCCAAGAGAAATGGCGATTGAGCTATTTCAACCATTTGTAATTAACCGCCTGATTCGCAGCGGTATGGTAAATAACATCAAAGCTGCGAAAAAGCTGATATCGCGTAATGATCCCAGTGTTTGGGATGTGCTGGAAGAGGTGATTGAAGGACACCCTGTAATGCTAAACCGGGCACCAACATTGCACCGTTTGGGTATTCAGTCTTTTGAACCGATTTTAGTAGAAGGTAGAGCTATTCAACTGCATCCTCTGGTGTGCCCAGCGTTTAACGCCGACTTTGACGGCGACCAAATGGCGGTACACGTCCCTCTGTCATTAGAAAGTCAGGCTGAGGCACGGTTGTTGATGTTGGCTTCTAACAATATTTTGTCACCAGCCACGGGTAGACCGATCATCACACCTAGCCAAGATATGGTGCTGGGAGCCTATTACTTAACAGCAGAAAATCCCGGTGCGACAAAAGGAGCAGGAAAGTACTTTTCTTCGCTAGAGGATGTAATTATGGCTTTCCAGCAAGAGGAAATTGACTTGCACGCTTATATCTATGTGCGGTTTGACGGTGAAATAGAATCAGACCAACCGGATACAGAACCCGTGAAGGTGACGGAAAACGAGGATGGTAGCCGAACATTACTCTATAAGTTCCGCCGAGTCAGACAAGACGCTAAAGGCAATGTACTCTCCCAGTATATATACACAACTCCTGGTCGCGTTATTTACAATAATGCCATTCAGGAAGCACTAGCAAGTTAATTCGTAATTTCTAATGACGCTCGCGGACTCGCTCTAAGCGAAGCCATGCCGTTGGCGCAGCCTCTCGTAGAGAAGGCTTTACGCTGCGCTAACGTAATTCGTAATTAATTCTTCAATTACGAACTACGAATTACGAATTACGAATTATTAATTATTGATGACTCAGGACTAATGACTAATGACTAACGAAAAAATGATTTTTCGCAATCGGGTGGTTGATAAGGGTCAACTGAGAAATTTAATTTCTTGGGCCTTTACGCATTATGGTACGGCGCGAACCGCAGTGATGGCGGACAAACTGAAAGATTTGGGATTTCGCTACGCTACCAAAGCAGGGGTTTCCATCAGTGTAGATGACTTGATGATACCACCAACTAAGCGATTGCTCTTAGAGGCAGCCGAGGAAGAAATTCGCGCTACTGAAACCCGTTATCAACGGGGAGAAATTACTGAAGTAGAACGCTTCCAAAAGGTAATCGATACCTGGAACGGTACTAGTGAAGCCTTGAAAGATGAAGTAGTCGTTCACTTCAAGAAGACTAATCCCCTCAACTCCGTATACATGATGGCATTCTCCGGGGCACGGGGTAACATCTCCCAAGTCCGGCAATTGGTGGGGATGCGGGGACTGATGGCAGATCCTCAAGGGGAAATTATCGATTTGCCTATCAAAACCAACTTCCGTGAAGGGCTGACTGTGACGGAATATATTATTTCGTCTTACGGTGCCAGAAAGGGATTGGTGGATACTGCGTTGCGGACGGCTGACTCTGGTTATCTCACCCGCCGTTTGGTGGACGTATCCCAGGATGTGATTATTCGGGAATTTGACTGCGGCACCACCAGAGGAATTCCCATTCGACCGATGACAGAAGGTGCCAAAACCTTGATCCCTCTTGGAACCCGCTTGATGGGACGGGTAATTGGCGAAGATGTGCTGCATCCGGTAACAAAAGAAGTAATTGCACCACGCAATACCCCAGTTTCTGAGGACTTGGCGAAGAAAATCGAAAAATCTGGGGTAGCAGAAGTTATGCTGCGATCGCCCCTAACTTGTGAAGCTGCACGTTCTGTCTGTCAACATTGCTACGGCTGGAGTTTGGCCCACGCCAAAATGGTGGACTTGGGCGAAGCTGTGGGGATTATTGCTGCCCAAAGTATCGGTGAACCTGGTACTCAGCTAACCATGCGGACATTCCACACAGGTGGTGTGTTTACTGGAGAAGTGGCGCAACAAGTTCGTTCCAAAATTGATGGAACTGTCAAGCTTCCCCGCAAACTGAAGACTAGAACATATCGTACCCGCCACGGAGAAGATGCCCTCTATGTTGAGGCTAATGGCATCATGCTTTTGGAGCCAACAAAAGTAGGTGATGTTACCCCAGAGAACCAAGAGGTTCATCTTACCCAAGGTTCAACACTATATGTATTTGATGGAAATAAGGTAAAACAAGGTCAGTTGTTGGCAGAGGTTGCCCTTGGTGGACGCACAACTCGGACTAATACAGAAAAAGCAGTTAAAGATGTCGCCTCTGACTTAGCAGGGGAAGTGCAATTTGCCGAAGTTGTTCCAGAACAAAAAACTGACCGTCAGGGTAATACCACAACCACAGCCGCACGCGGTGGCTTGATTTGGATTTTGTCTGGGGAAGTTTATAACTTGCCCCCTGGTGCAGAATTGGTGGTGAAAAATGGTGATGCGATCGCTTCTAACGGAGTTTTAGCAGAAACCAAGTTAGCCAGTTTGCACGGTGGTGTGGTGCGCTTGCCAGAAGCTACCCCAGGTAAGAGTACCAGGGAAATTGAAATTATCACTGCTTCTGTGGTACTAGACCAAGCAACGGTGACAGTCCAAAGTTCCCAAGGGCGCAATAACTACTTAGTCTCCACTGGCAACAACCAAGTCTTTAACCTCCGAGCTACACCAGGCACAAAAGTGCAAAATGGTCAAGTGGTAGCTGAGTTAATTGATGACCGCTATCGGACAACCACCGGTGGTTTCCTGAAATTCGCGGGTGTAGAAGTCCAGAAAAAAGGCAAAGCCAAGCTGGGTTATGAAGTCGTGCAGGGCGGTACCCTTTTATGGATTCCTGAAGAAAGCCACGAAGTTAATAAAGATATCTCCTTGCTGTTGGTAGAAGACGGTCAGTTTGTAGAAGCTGGCACTGAGGTAGTAAAAGATATCTTCTGCCAAAACAGTGGTGTGATAGAAGTCACCCAGAAAAACGACATCCTGCGGGAAGTTGTGGTTAAGCCTGGAGAACTGCTGATGGTGGATGATCCCGAATCAGTTATCGGGCGAGATAACACCTTCATCCAACCAGGTGAGGAATTCCAAGGCAATGTCGCCACGGAATTGCGCTATATCCAGTATGTGGAGACACCAGAAGGGCCTGCCCTGTTGAGTCGTCCAGTAGTTGAGTTTGCCGTACCTGATAATCCAGATGTGCCATCAACGACATCGGTGAGTCAACAAACTGGGCGATCGATCCAGTTGCGGGCTGTGCAGCGACTACCTTACAAAGATTCAGAACGCGTCAAATCTGTTGAAGGCGTGGAACTGCTGCGAACCCAGCTAGTGCTGGAAATTGAACAAGAAGGGGAACAAGACCATAATGCTTCACCCCTTGCAGCAGATATTGAATTAGTAGAGGATACTGAAGACCCAGAAGTTCAGCGTTTACAACTGGTAATTTTAGAATCCTTAGTAATTCGTCGAGACATTACCGCCGATGCCACTCAAGGTAGCACCCAAACCACACTTGAGGTACACGATGGTCTTACCATCGCCCCTGGAGCTGTGGTCGCACGTACCCAAATCTTGTGTAAAGAAGGTGGGGAAGTGCGAGGCGTCCGCAAAGGAACCGAAAACGTGCGTCGCTGCTTAGTGTTGCGTGACGCTGACAGGCTGACCATTAATACTAGTACTCAGCCAAAGGTAAAAGTTGGTGACTTGCTAGTAGAAGGTACAGAAGTTGCTCCTGGAGTTTTTGCCCCAGAATCAGGACAAGTAGTGGATATCAAAAGTGCCGCTGCTGCATCTGGTGGGGAATCAGCCCTGAGTACTAAAAACTACGTTGTTACTACCCGTATCGGTCGCCCTTATCGAGTCAGCCCTGGTGCTGTGTTGCAGATAGAAGACGGCGATTTGGTACAACGGGGTGATAACTTGGTGCTGTTGGTGTTTGAACGCGCCAAAACCGGAGATATTATTCAAGGTTTGCCCCGGATTGAAGAACTGCTTGAAGCTCGTAAACCCAAAGAAGCGTGCATCTTATGTCGCCGGGGGGGTGAAGTTAAGGTAGTTTACGCTGAAAGTGGTGATGAAGCGATCGCTATCAAGGTCGTAGAGTCAAATGGCGTGGTAACAGATTATCCTCTAGGCCCAGGACAAAATTTGATTGTGCCAGATGGATCGATTGTGTTAGCGGGACAACCATTAACTGATGGCCCATCCAATCCCCACGAAATTTTGGAAATCTTCTTTAGCTTGGGTTCCGAAGATGGAATCTATGCTTGTGCTAGTCATGCTTTGCAGAAGGTACAGTCATTCTTGGTGAATGAAGTGCAAATGGTGTATCAATCTCAAGGGATTGATATTTCCGATAAGCACATTGAAGTCATTGTTCGCCAGATGACCAACAAAGTCAGGATTGATGATGGTGGTGACACCACAATGCTTCCTGGTGAATTGGTGGAACTGCGCCAAGTTGAGCAGGTGAACGAAGCGATGGCAATTACAGGCGGTGCTAGGGCGCAGTATACCCCAGTATTGTTGGGGATCACCAAAGCATCGTTGAATACCGACAGCTTTATCTCCGCCGCATCCTTCCAAGAGACAACACGGGTACTTACCGAAGCAGCTATCGAAGGTAAATCCGATTGGCTGCGCGGCTTGAAGGAAAACGTGATTATCGGGCGATTGATTCCGGCTGGTACTGGCTACAATACCTATGAAGAACCCGGTGCGATCGATGATTATGCTGCTGAGATTAGCAGTAGTGTTTTGGATGAGGTTGACGATCCCTTGGATATGGTCTTAGACGACCGCACAGCTCGCACCTATAATTTAGATTCTCCTACTCTTGGGGAATCTGGTTTTGGTAGCAGACGTGCAGAAAGGTCAGTTCTAGATGACGAAGATGAATTAATCGCCGATGAAGTCGCAGACGACGACGATTACGAGGAAGAAGAGGAAGACGACGACGATTTCGACGATGAATAGAGACTTGAAATTTCCCGTCTCTGTTAAAAGGTAAAAACTAATAAAGGCAAAAGAAGATTTTCTTTTGCCTTTTTTTTGCTCTCTAAAAACATATTTTTAAATCCTCAATATTCCAATACGCTTGGGTTAAGGGCTAATTGTACAAAATTGTGGGTTTTCGAGACGCAATAAATCGCCGTCTCTACAAGTGTTTTGATCTTATCAGAACTGTATTGCTCAATATTCTGGTTTCTACTTTTCAATCTAGTAGTCTGTCAATTACGGGGATTCAAAAGTAACATCCTCATATAAATCTGCAACAGCACACCGAAAATCTACACTTGCCAAATGAATGATATCTTCTTGCCCATAGGGATAAAGTACCCATTGTTTTTCTGAGTTGCGGCGAAAACACTCAACATTTAACCGAGTTTGACTCACAAGTACATATTCCTGAAGTGACTCCATCTGTCGGTAGTCAGCAAATTTATCACCTCGGTCAAAGGCTTCTGTTGTCGGAGATAGCACTTCTACAATTAACGAAGGATAACGCAGAAAGTTGTTAAAAGCTTTGTCTCGTTGGTCACAACTTACTATAACATCGGGATAGTAATAAATATTAATTGACTCAATATGTGCTTTGGTGTCTGAGATATAAGCCTGACAACCACTCCCACGCAAATGATTTCTTAGCATAGCAAACAGATTGCCGCTAATAATTACATGCGTATTACTTGCTCCTGCCATTGCATAAACATGTCCCTGTCTATATTCATGCTTGATAGGACTGGTTTCTTCTTCTTTGAGATAGTCTTCTGGAGAAATATAGCTAGAATTTGGAGTTGCAACCATCTGTAATGACCTTTTGTGATAACTTGTATCTAGTTTAAAAGTAGCTTTACGGCTAAATCCGCATAAATCTAGCAATAGCTAGATGCTGTAATTTTCTCAAGAGCTATAATCTACATCTGTTGCACCGAGAGATTAACTTGTGGATGTCATATTAGAACGATCGCACCAATTAAAACAAGCCTTAGTTGATTTTGTCCTTGATGCTGAAGGCGAACTGGCAGAAGCACTGGAAACTTATGCAGCAGCACAGTTGCGCCGTGGAAGTGGGGATAGTACACAGCAGGACTTAACTATCGATAGCTTTCTGACAGCCGGGAAAGTCGGTGATAAGTCACCATTAGAGTTGTTTATCGAAAGCAATCCAGATTTAGAAGAAAGCGATCGCAACCTGATCAACAGCTGGCATCATACTTTTATTGGCTTATTTGCCATTACCAACATCCTAACTGATGGCTTTGAATTGACGAACTGGTTGACAGATAAACACTACATCGTCAAGCCAAGTAATACTCAAACATTACAGGCAATATCTCGGTTGAAAGTAGGAGAAATCTTACTAACTCGCATTTCACCTGTTACTGATAGCTACTGGATGTTTTCTGGCCCTTATACAATAATGGGTAAATTAGGTAAACCAAAACTTGCTGTAGCAATTGGTAATTTCAAAGAGAACTATAAAAGTAATCTTTACAGCGATGCCCCAGACTTGCTAGAAGAAGCTTGGCAGTCAGTAGGACAATATCATCAGCAGTTTGTAGACTTTTTTGGTACTGATGAAATCACACTATCTGGATACCATCTGAATAAAAAAATAGCGGAATTTCAAGAAGTAATTACTGAAAAAACCTTTGCAGCCGCAGGAATTGATACTTCTAAATCCTTGACGGAAGTGGCAGAAGTGGCTGGTATCACAGATGAGGAAATCAAAGCAGCAGCACAAGAATTTGGTGCTGACTCGAATGCAGTTTCTCAGATGTTTAACAGCAAAAGCAGTAATAGCAAAATGGTTATGCCAAAAGTTGATTTGCCTGCCGAACTCAAGAAAGCAGAACAGGTAACGGCTCTTTCTCATCCTCGTTGGGGACAAATGTTTTTACCAACATATAGTAAGGTACAAGCAATTTTATCGGCAGAGGACTGGCAAAGTGTTCAAGGGGCTGAAAAACTAGTTCGTTACTACCTTGAAGATAAAAGTATTAATGCTTTTATTTGGTATCGATTAGCGCAACAGTATCCAAGTAAATTAGAAAATGTGTTGCAAACAGTACTGCAACGTCCAGAGTTTCGTCTTGAAAGTGACTTGAATACACTTTTGGAAGAATTCAACAAATCTATTGAGCCAGAGTTACCAGAAATTGCTAGCGTCCCCATACATCTACACAACTTATTTCAAGAAGCTTTAGGAGAAGTTAACAAATCTAAGCCCAAGGGTAAGGGACAAAAAAAGTCAGCAAAAGGTTTTCAATAAGGTTAACAAATATATCCAACATTTCACTCTACCCACTAAGGGTTTGATTTCCAAGCTAGAGTCGTTTGTTGGAGCGTACAGCTACTGTACGCTCCAAGTGCCTATTGAGTAAAATCAGTGTCCAAAACGAGATGAAACCCAGATAGTTAGATTTAAACATCGGTAGATAGCAGGTGAACAATCTCATCTACGATTTCATCTGGACTCTCAAGCTTGACTAGAAATCGATTAAAGCCAGCATTCAAAGCCTTATGACTTGAGACTTCTCGTGTATAAGAAGTAATAGCGATCGCAGGTAACTGTCTTAAGGATAGGCAAGAATGCACTCGAATTTGTTTAATTAACCAATTTCCATCATGATCGGGCAACTTCACATTGCACAGCAGAATATCGGGATGAAGCGATTCTACCAAGGCAAGGGCTGCTTCTGCATCGGTTAAAGCGATCACCTCTGCACCATCTGCTTCCAAAATGAAGGTGAGTAATTCTGCAATATCTGGCTCATCCTCTACCAGTAAAATTAAGGTTCCAATCAGATGCTGGAGCGAATTTAACTCAGTTTCTTGGGTGATTTTTTGATCTGTTGCCATGCTGTCCCTTTATTGCCTGCTATAGTCTGCTATGTCTATTGCAACCCATAGAGCGGAATAAGTATTCACCCTAAATACACAAACTTGGGGTGAAAAGTTTTATCAACATGAAGAAGTTAATTCATAGATCAATATTGACTGCTCTGTTAGTTAAGCGATCGCCCCGAACAAGTTATCTATGACCACAGGTTTTTAAACACTGTCTGTTTAATAGGAATTGTTGATTATATGTATGAATCTGGGTGTAGAGACGTTGCAATGCAACATCTCTACAAAAGTTTTGAAATCACGCAAAATCATTTTCATACCTGAATCAGCAAATAAATACTATGTCGGCTATAGGACTCCTATTTGAGTATGATGTGGCCGTAGGTAAGAGCAAGAACTGCTCTTTTGCCTCAAGTTCAAGCAGTTTGAGACTTAACTGTTTAACCAAATGCTTTAGCGTCCTTTTGCTCAAATATCTCCACAGAATCGCCGCATCGAACCATGCGTTTTCCCAGATGTGGGAAATCAGCGATTTCCACATCAAGATTTTCTCCTCCCATTAAGTAAACTAAATTTTCGTCCCCTATATTCCTGAGATGGTGGGCTACTGAAGGAGTTGGGAATGCCATAAAGTCCCCTGGGAAAACCTCAAATTCTTCCCCGTCGATTTCTGCGATCGCTTGCCCCGATAGAATATAAATCCATTCTTCCTCGCAGTGGTGGGAATGGTAAACAAAAGATTCTTTCCCCGCAGGAATAACAGCAAAGTTGACCCCAGTACGCTTTAGCCCAACCGTGCGTCCCATGTATGTCCCCGATATTTCCGAGTTTGGATTCCAAGGGTGAGAGAAGGTCTGCATACTGTCGGCAATTTCTTTAGCACGCAAAATCAAAGATTTTTTGTTTGTCATATTTACTAACTTCCTATATCAGTAAACATTGTAAGACGTTACCTTAACTGGGTGCTTAATAGATGTGCCTTTGAACCGCGCCAAGTTGGTAAAGAGTAGAGCTTTGTGAATCAGCTGACTAATAAGTTATGGGTAATAGGTAATAGGAGAAAAGCTATTACCCACTACCCATAACTTATTACCGAGGTTCAGCTTGAGTTGAAACTGTTAAAACTTGTGGAGGTGTAGCATCTGGCGGATAGAGGAAGTCAACTTCTACTAAAGAGCGATCGCCTGGTTTCATATTTAATAAAACTAACGGTTCCCCTGGTTGACCTCTCTTTTGCACTAAATGCACAAATTGAGTTTGTGGTTGATTTTGGTCATTTCTGTAACGTAGCCGCACTGTCCCTCGGAAGAATACTTGACGGGCTGGTGTACTAAAAAAGCGTAACCCTGGTTTGACTAACTGATCCTCCTTGAGTGGTGTTTGTATGGATACACTCACAGTTTGAGGACTTTGAGTATTGTTGTATAGCGGCAACTTGAGATTATATTGAATTCCATAGTTGCCATGAGCGCGATATGCGGTGTCAGGATAGCGCACCAGCATAGTAGCACTTTGAATTTGACCAGTTCCTAATGTGCCGCCATGCAGGCTACTTAGAGCGTAAGAAAATGCTTGACCAGGCTGGGGAATAGTTAGATACCTGGCTTTAGGATTATCTACTAATAAGGCTCTCCATCGTGAACCAGCAGCCACTCCAGCAACACGCCCATAAATTCTTGGCTTGCCAGTTTCTTCTAAAGGAGTGGGGATTTTATCGCGTGGCCCAGACACATCACTATTATTGAGTAAATTTTGCCACTCTTCTAAAGTAGGCGATCGCTCACTGCCATCAGGATTTACACGCGCAAACATGGCTAGGCTAGCTGCATAGACAGTGCCATTACTTTGCAGTCGCATAAACGTAGACCGACCATTAAGAGGTGGTGTCAATCCCTGCACCGGAATTGGTAAATTTAGTAACATCTGACTTTGCCCTGCTGGAATCTCAATTTGGGCAGGGAAAATCTCTTGTCGCCGTCCCCTCAGCACATCAGACATGACGCGATCGCCTGGACCGGCAAAAACTTTACCTAAAAGATTTTGACTTAAAGATGGTAATTGAATAAATGGTGCATCCGGTTGACTCAAATAACTCGCCGCCTGCCAAATATTCACCTTCACTGGTTCAGAACTAGGGTTGTGCAAAATTATTCCTAGATAGAGCGATGTCTCCGACGGGCTACGCCTACGCAAATTCTCTGGTGGTTCAGCTTTCGCAACGTGATGGGCAAAAATATCAAATCGTCCTCGAAACGGAAAATTCAGATGCGCTGTTGGCACTTTTTTGCCATCTGGTGGGAAGGTGGAGAGTAAAATTCCTTCTTTTAACACCAATTCTGGACTATTGCTGTTAAAGGTTGGCACTGTATCCAACTGACCTGGTAAAGGACGCACTTCTTGTGGTTGCACGACTTCTTCTGGTGGTGGCGTGACAGGAGTTGATTGGGCAATTGGAAAAATTAGTAACAATGGCAACATATACTTAGATATTTCTTTCACCATACAGACACTCATAACTTTATGAAAGTGCCAGTTTGTTAATAATTAATACGAAATCTGCAAGAATCCTAAGTTTGTTTTGGCTTCAGTAGTCCAACACTGAATAGTAAAGACCTGCAAGACGCTACGCGAACACAGACAAATTTCCCGCAGTCGTGGCTACTCTGAATTGCCGCTGCTCTCACCACTAATTCCTCTAAATTCACTTCTGTCTGCAAAACAATTTCTTTCCATCTAGCACCTGCTTCCACACTTAATTTTGTAAGGCTCAATGACACAACAGAATGATGAGATCAGGTTAGATTGCATTGATTTTTTCCATTACCTGATTACTGGCAAGTTCAACATCGAGGGGTAACTGGCGTAAAAAACTTAAGTCATCTGGTATCAACAACTCAAGTTTGGTAACTTCAAATAATAAATCATCAGAAGAATTTGACTGTTGATCGTTTAGCCAAATGTCAAAAGAAGTTAATAGAATTCTTTTCTTCATAACAAATATTATTTAGAATAGAAAAACCCTCCATAATAAATTTACAAGGAGCAGGTAAATGCCAGTAATTGCGGTCGTAGACTACGAGATGGGAAATTTGCATTCAGTCTGCAAAGGCTTGGAAAAAGCTGGGGCAACTCCTAATGTTACTTATTCTCCAAAGGAATTAGAGCAGGCAGATGCAATAGTCCTGCCAGGAGTGGGAGCATTTGATCCAGCAGTGCAACACCTGCGAGCGCGTGGTTTGGAAGAACCTATTAAAGAAGCGATCGCATCTGGTAAACCTTTCTTAGGAATTTGTCTAGGATTGCAAATTCTCTTTGAATCAAGTGCAGAAGGCACCCAACCAGGACTAGGAATTATTAAAGGAAAAGTGCGGCGGTTTCGTCCAGAAACTGACATCACTATTCCTCACATGGGTTGGAATCAACTGGAAATGACTCAGACAAAAAGTATTTTGTGGGAGCATTTACCGTCCGCTCCGTGGGTATATTTTGTCCATTCTTACTATGTTGACCCAATAGACCCGCAAATCCGTGCAGCAACTGTCACCCACGGTACTCAAACCGTCACAGCTGCGATCGCTCACGAAAACCTGATGGCAGTTCAATTTCACCCCGAAAAATCCTCTAATATCGGATTGCAAATACTGTCTAATTTTGTTGCTCAAGTCCGCGAAAAAATTCCTGCCTAATATTCTTTTTGTCATTTGTTTTTTGTCCTTCGTCTAAAATTAATGACTAATGACCAATGACTAATGACTAATGACTAATAACCAATGAGTCTGAGAATTTACGGCAATCGCCAGCTAAAAACTTTACCAGGAAAAGAAACTAGACCCACCAGTGCGCGGGTCAGGGAGGCAGTGTTTAATATTTGGCAGGGAGAAATTGCAGGTTGTTACTGGCTAGATTTGTGCGCTGGGACTGGTTCAATGGGTGCAGAGGCTTTGTGTAGAGGAGCCAGCCTAGTCGTGGGAATTGAACAATCAAGCCGAGCCTGTGCCACCATCCAACAAAATTGGCAGCAGGTAGCTAATGCCGAGCAAGAACTTCGGGTATTGCGGGGAGATATTTTCCAGCAGTTAAAGACTTTATCAGGCAAGCAATTCGATAGAATTTACTTTGATCCACCTTATGCCAGTGGATTGTACCAGCCAGTTTTAGAAGCGATCGCTCACTATCAACTTTTAGATCCTAAGGGTGAAATCGCAGTTGAACACGCCTCACAAGGTTGGATACCGCCAGAGATTCACGGTTGGGAAATTTGCCGTGAGAAAGTTTACGGTAACACATCACTTACTTTCTACAGAATTGTGGAATGAGAAAAGAGGGGGCAGATAAAGGAGCAGGAGGAGAAAATTTTACTTTGTCCCCCTCATCCCCCTCATTTTCCCACTCAAAACTCAGCACTGGCTCAACGCCCCGCTAGCGCTAACAAAACTCAGCACTGCTTACCCGCCTAACTGATTGGGGCGCTTGTATTGCTTATAGGCGGCGTAAAACAGCCCAGCAAGGGTGACGAAAACTAGACCAAGGACAATACCTGATAGCAGGGGTTCAACCACTGTAAATCTCCTCTTTGTAATTATGAAATATTCGTTGCCTGATTTTGATTTTACCAAATTTGGTATGAATCCTGCGCCCTACAGCCTTTTTGCAGGGCAACTGCCCACAAGAAAATAGTCTTCTGTGCTTGCAGACACAATCAAGAACTTTTAAGCTATGTGTAGGAAATGAAAACTTTTTAGCACACCTAGACTTTCACAGCAAACCTTTTGAATAACCAGATTAGCAAACCTGAAATTTTGATTCAGCGGATCGTTTTATTGACGCTGGCTATACTGCTAGCAGTCCCTTTGGGCTTTTTTGGTGTTCAGTTGGTTCAAGCCTCCGATCCATACGTCAAGAGTGTTCTATCCTTAACAGGAAACCCAGTTCAAGGACACGCGATCTTTCAAATTAACTGTGCTGGTTGTCATGGCTTGGAAGCAGACGGACGAGTAGGCCCCAGTTTGCAAGCTGTCTCAAAGCACAAGTCTCGATATGGACTGATTCACCAGGTGATTAGTGGGGAAACGCCGCCAATGCCAAAATTCCAACCTAGTGCCCAAGAAATGGCGGATCTTTTGAACTATTTAGAGTCGTTGTAAATGTTAAAATTTTTGGTTGCAGGATACATAAATCCCTGATGGAAAAAGGTAGCATAGGATGTGCTGCTTTTTTCCATCTCTGACAACTTTATAATAGACAACGAGAATTTATAGATGTGCAAAGCAAGCACGGCTTGTTACTAGCAAGTCCAGTCCATGTACCGGAGGCACCTTCAGAATACAATAAATCTAGAGTTAGAGTGAGTATTTCTAGTTAACTAAAAACACCTTACGTTTATTAAAAGAGGATTATCTCCAAGCACCCTACCTCAGTCTGATAACTTCGTCTTTTAAGTTGCAGTGTCGAGAAGTATGATTATTCATTTTTACGTAGAATCTTTGATAAAAACTCATATAAACTGTATATTTTAAAGTATGTTAAAGCCACTATTTAATTATTACGAAAGTGAGGTTAGTGTAACTAAATCGGTAAGATTAAGACAAAAGCTCCCTGTGAATGGGCTAAGGTTTAGCTTCTTTAACAAATTAGATATTTTGAGATGCCCTAAAGCTAATGACTGAAGCGATCCAAATCGGTAATCGTACAATCACAGCTAGTGAACTGATTTCCTTACTGGCAAGTTACCAAATGCTGCCACAGTTGCAGCGCGAATTAATCATCGATGAGGCAATAGAGCAAAACTCACGGTCTGCAAACGTAGTAATAGAATGTACACCTGAGGAAGTAGCCCAAGCTAAACAGCAGTTTTACGCTGAAAAACAGTTCAAAAATGAAGAAGACATTCAGGCTTGGATGGCACATCAAGGGCTGACTGCCGAACAACTAGAAGTTATTATCACTCGTAAGCTTAAAATTGAAAAATTCAAGCAAGCCACTTGGGGTAATAAACTGGAATCCTACTTTTTTCAGTCCAAAGCAAAACTAGACAAAGTAATTTATTCCCTACTACGAACCCAAGATGTGGGAATTGCCCAAGAACTTTACTTCCGCATTCAGGCAAAAGAAAACTCTTTTGCTGACTTGGCGCGTGAATATTCACTCGGACCAGAAGCCCAAACTGGGGGCTTAGTAGGCCCGATTGAACTGAATGCACTACATCCTATAATGGTCCAAATGCTCTCTAGCAGTCAACCAGGTCAGATATTGCCCCCTACCCGCATCGCCGACTGGTTCGTGATTTTGCGGTTGGAAAAATTTATCCCCGCACAACTGGATGAATTTATAAAAGTGCGACTACTAAATGAACTATTTGAAACCTGGTTACAAGAACAGCAAAAGCAAATCATGTCTGCACCACGACCAGAGGCGGGGACGGGACGACAGGGAGAGGGGGTGATCAACCTCTAACCTAAGTATGGGATCTGACTGTTATACTTGGCTTCAAAACCGAAGGTGGTGATCGCTCTGTTAGTTTTTCAGGCTGGACGAGCGATCGCTTTTGATGTTGTTCATACAAATTGAAGATTTAATTGAAGTAGTGTAAGAGTAGGCAATTATGAAATGCAGTGTGTTAAATTGCAGGAATGGCACGAAATAAACTTAGAACTACTAGAATAGAAAGTTGGTATAAAAAAAATTCTAAGATTCCACGTCATCCCATCCATAATTATCTGTTCCAATGTGCTTTTCGAGTAACTGAACTAATTTATTAAGATAAACGTAGTTATAGCCATACTTACTGATAATTTTTTCAGCGTCTGCATCTGCAATCCCCTTGAGGTTATACCAATTTAATATGAAGCTGCATAGAAAAGAGCTTCTAAAATAAAGTTATACGAGGAGATAGACATTACCTGCTCAAACGTTAATTGCTCGAACAACTGTTGTATGCGAATGCGTAAGTCTTGCAAACTTTGAAGAAGGCAGGAGGCAGGAGGCAGAGGGCAGAAGGTCCAATGTTTTGTAGGGGATTCAACACCGTACTTAATTGGGGCCACAAAACAAGAAA
>NZ_JAYGHD010000298.1:0-50452 GCF_034932245.1 Nostoc sp. UHCC 0251 | reverse complement strand
ATTACAGCAACTAAATAAATTAATTAAAGAAGAGTGGATAAGTCAGGGGAACTGCGAATGGGTTGCTTCTATCTGAAATAGCTTATTGCTATAGTGTTGTGCCGATTCTCTACCAGAAAAATAGCCGAGACAATTACTCCTTGATGCCCTGGTATGATGTTAAGCTTTATGCTGGCGATCGCTTGATTGTTTTAGCCACAAGCAGTAGTTTGCAGCGAATTGAATGGGGTGAAATGCTGCCTCGCCAATGGAGCGTGCAGATTGAAAAAGCTCTGACTACAAATGCTATTATGTATGGCGCTGAGGAAATAGTCTTGATTACGGGATGTAGTTCTGTTACTGCTAGGCAATGGATGAATAATTTGCCTAGAGTGCTGCCAATACCACTTTATAAACATCAAGCTCAACGTCTTGTGCGTGAGCTAACAAAAATACAAGTTTTGGCAAATGTAATCTTTATTGGGCAAGACAATAGCTCGAATTGAGCAAACTGGCGTGTCTATTGTAGGGGCACGTATTGATATTGTGCCCCTAAGCATGAGGTCTAACTGCTAATAGCCTGAAGTTGACACAAACGCCGAGTGTACGCCTCTTACAGTGTGGTGAATACTATCTAGAACGAGTACCTGTTACTTCATTAGGATCGCTATAAGCCCGAACTTTTTCGCGATTACGAGCCAGACCTGCTAAACCGCCTAGACCAAGTAAACCTAACCAGCCCCAATCGAAACCGCGATCGCTAGTACTTTGGGTAGCTGTGATGCCTGTATTCCTGTTAGTACCTGTTGTGTCAATGCCTGTTGCACCAGTGCCTGTAGTGTCAGTACCTGTTACTCCAGTACCTGTTGTTCCAGTGCCTGTTGTGTCAGTACCTGTTACTCCAGTGCCTGTTGTTCCAGTGCCTGTTGTGCCAGTGCCTGTTGTGCCAGTACCTGTTGTGCCAGTGCCTGTTGTGCCAGTACCTGTTGTTCCAGTGCCTGTAGTTCCAGTGCCTATACCACCACCTGTAGTGCCAGTGCCTGTAGTATCAGTACCTGTAGTATCAGTACCTGTTGTTCCAGTACCTACACCATTACCTGTAGTTCCAGTACCTGTAGTTCCAGTACCTGTTGTGCCAGTACCTGTTGTGCCAGTGCCTGTTGCGCCAGTACCTGTAGTATCAGTACCTGTAGTGCCAGTACCTGTTGCGCCAGTACCTGTAGTTCCAGTACCTGTTGTTCCAGTACCTACACCATTACCTGTAGTTCCAGTACCTGTTGTACCAGTACCTGTTGCGCCAGTACCTGTAGTTCCAGTACCTGTTGTACCAGTACCTACACCACTACCTGTAGCTCCAGCGCCTGAGCTACCACCACTACCGGAGCCAGAGCCTCCGCTTTGGGCAGAAACAGAAGGAGGTAAGGACACGGAAGCGAAACTGACGGCAAAGACAGTAGCCAAAACAGCTTTAGATAAGTCGAAAGGCTTCATAATTATGGTTCCTTTTATGTTCTAGATTTCTTTGGTTGATTGATTTTCAAAACCGATATTGTCTATTCAATCCACTGCTAGATTAGGTAAAATTTCACAAGTCAAGTTAGATTGTGAAGCCTTTTACCTAGTTTTTTTGGAATATTTGAAAGCATTTTAAGCTTCTACAACAACTTACCTATTTGCCAAATTCAAACTAATTCATAATCAGTAATTACTAATTCATGATATGATTGCAAACTCAGGAGCAAAGCCACTTGTCCACAATGGCAAGGAATAATATTTTTATTTTTGGTAAAATTACATTCACTTGCTTGCGTCATAATTTTAATTACTTATTATGACTATTTTTTATTCCTATTAAACATAGCTGCTAATCTTTTAAAGGGCCTCTATCATAAGAATAAAATCAATTCTATCGCAGGAATTAATTTGCATTAAAGTTAGTTTATGAACGTGAAGATAATGAACCTTTTTGAAGCTTGCAATTAGATAAGCAGGCCTCAAGATAACCACAATCTTCACATTGGGGATTTTTCCCTGGATTGCTACATCCACAGGGAGGGTTTACAAAGCATTCAGATGGATCTTTATGTGTTTGAGATTTTTTAGATATAAAGGATAAAGCTGCTTCTTGTATACAAAAAACCAAATCTTCAACCATAAAATTCCTTGACAACCATAATTAATTTACGTTTTTTAGTTAATTATCCCAATTAGATACGTTAACTAAGTAGGCAAAAATAAATCAACCTCTGTTATGCAATCATATAGAACTTAATTTACAGTTTATAGGTCATAATAACTGATAAAGCTATATAATAGTAGAAGATATGATGTGTAGCTTGCTTCCTCCAAAGGGTATACTACAAACCTTTTAATTATTCACATCGGCTACTTAATGAGTACAAGCGATCGCTAACTTAAACAAGATTTATATCTTTAGAAATTTAATGATTTTGTTTACATTAGTTTTTGTTAATTTGCTAGAAAAACTATAAAATTCAAGTAGTCAGATGCTGCCAAAGATTAAGACCAAATTTACATTAAGAATACCCCATAATCTTATTTAACCTAAGAACTTATAACTTCATACTCTAGGTGTGTCTTATATTAAACTTAAGGAATATTTTTATTGCCATACCATTTCTATATGAGGGTGCATAGAACTGTTGACTGTTAGCCGTCAACGGCGTTGGGGCGTCTCTCATCCCATATTTAGAATATTGGGTTTTCTCAACGCATTTTTATGAAGAAGGGGAAGGGGTAAAGGGAAAGGGGGAAGGGTAAAAACCTCGCCTGCAAGTGGCGCGAAATAATCCTTATGAAGAAGGTTTGGTAAAAACCTTGCCCCTTGTGGGCAACCTAATTCATACCTTTACCCTTTACCCTTTAACCTTTACCCCTCTTTTTTATAATTTTTGCGTAATACACAGGTATTAACTTTAAGGGCGTTATTCTGTAAATATCCTTAAGCAATAAGTATTAGTTATATTATTAAGCGAAATGTTACTGTGATTTTATGAAGGCATTTATATATAAAGAGTTCATTTCAGAGAATTTACGGTAACAAAACCAAAGCGATCGCGGTACTTTAATTCCAGTAAACCTTACATTGTCAGCTTAAAAAACTCAGAAAAGATGACAGATACAGGATGTAGAAGCCCCAATTGCTATTCTGTACTGGCCTAGCCTACAGCTAGTATGGGAAAGCTCTGACAAACGCCGCAGGTATTCTCCTTTAGAGTATAAGAAGCTCTAAGCGTCTGTGCGTCTACAAAGATTTTAGGCTAAAAACCTCCCCTTCGCACTCCAGGCTTTGGTATAAATTTTGATTTTTATGATGGAATTTTTAAATAATTTTTTCTCTACTAGCCAGTTTATTCCCCACGGACATTGCTACCTCTGGAAACCAGGATTGGTGTGGTTGCATCTGGTTTCAGATGTATTAACTGGACTTGCTTATTATTCAATTCCAGTGATGTTGGTTTATTTTGTCCGTAAACGGCGAGATGTACCTTTCGGCTGGATGTTCCTCATGTTTGGCACATTCATCGTTGCTTGTGGCACAACCCATTTAATGGATGTGTGGACGCTTTGGCATCCTACCTATTGGCTATCAGGGTTAATTAAAGCTATCACCGCTTTCGTCTCGGTATTGACAGCTATACAACTTGTGCCATTAATACCTAAGGCACTTGCTCTACCGAGTTCTTCCCAGCTAGAGGCTGTAAACTACCAACTAGCAAAGGAAATTGCTGAACGCATACGAACTGAGGAGGTGTTGAGAGAAAATGAACAACGCTGGCAATTAGCTTTGCGCGGCAATAATGATGGAATTTGGGATTGGAATCTTAAAACCAATGAAGTTTTTTTCTCGGCTCGCTGGAAGGAAATGCTCGGTTACGAAGATAACGAAATTTCTAACCATTTAGATGAAAGGCTGACACGAGTGCATCCTGATGATATTGACTGGGTAACACAAGCACTTCAAGATCACTTTGCTCAAAAGACACCATTTTACATTACAGAGTATCGAGTTATATGTAAAGACGGCACTTATAAATGGATTTTAGATCGAGGTCAGGCACTGTGGGATGAAGATGGTAACGTAGTGCGGATAGCAGGCTCAAATACTGACATTACTGCGCGAAAGCAAGTAGAGGAGACATTAAGTAGTCTACTTAACCAACTAGAAAGCAAAGTTGAGCAACGGACAGCAGAGCTAACAAGAATTAATCAATCACTACAGGCAGAAATTAACGAGCGCCAGCGAATAGAAGAAGCATTGCGGGAAAGCGAACAGCGATTCCGTGCTGCATTCCATCAAGCTGCTGTTGGCATCGCCCATGTAGCAACAGATGGAAAGTGGTTGTTAGTTAACCAGAGGCTTTGCGATATTGTTGGTTACACATCAGAAGAACTACAATTGCTAACTTTCCAAGATATTACTCACCCAGATGATCTTAATGCCGATCTGGAATACGTTGACCAGATTTTAGCAGATAATATTCAAACTTACTCGATGGAAAAGCGCTATTTCCGCAAAGATAGTTCCATAGTCTGGGTTAATCTCACCGTGTCTTTAATGCGCGAACCTAACGGGGAGCCAAAGTATTTTATTTCTGTGATTGAAGACATTAGCGAACGGCAAGCCGCGCAGCGCGAAAGCAAGCAGTGGGAGGAGCAAATCCAAGCATCACTCTTAGAAAAAGAGGTGTTATTAAAAGAAATTTACCATCGGGTCAAAAATAATTTACAGGTTATTTCTAGTTTGTTAAGCTTGCAATCTGCCTATATTAAAGATAAAGATGATTTGGTAATATTCAAACAAAGCCAACAGCGGATTGCATCAATGGCTTTAGTTCATGAAAAGTTGTATCAGTCTCAAGACTTGGCAAGGATTAATTTTGGTGAATATATTCGAGACTTGGTAGGCAGTTTATTTTGTGCATACGAAGCCAACGAAGATGTGATCGCTCTGAGAGTAAATATCGATGAGCATGTGTTTCTAGGCTTAGATACAGCAATTCCTTGTAGCTTAATTATCCACGAGCTTGTATCCAATTCTTTGAAATATGCATTTCCATTAGGTAGAAACGGTACAATTTATATCGAGATGATTAAAAATCATGAACACCAAATTAAACTTGTAGTTAGTGATGATGGAATTGGTTTACCCTCAAATTTTAATTTCAAAAATATGGCCTCTTTAGGCTGGCAATTAGTAGATGCTTTAACCAATCAACTTGGAGGAAATCTCAATATTCAAGGTTCGATGGGAGTAGAGTGTCAGTTGGCATTTACATTAAGTTAAATATAAAATAGCTATAAGATGACAAAAGCAAAAATTTTAGTCGTGGAAGATGAAGCTATTGTTGCTAAAGATTTACAGTACCGACTTATAAAATTTGGTTACGCGGTTCCTGCTATTGCTTCTTCAGGAGAAGAAGCAATTAATAAAGCAGTAGAATTATCGCCAGATATAGTACTAATGGATATTAAGCTAAAAGGAGTAATGGACGGGATAGAAGCTGCCCAAGAAATCTATAAGCGTTTAGATATTCCAGTAATTTATTTGACTGCTTATGCAGATGAGAATACCTTAGAACGCGCCAAGATAACTGAGCCATTTGGCTATCTACTCAAGCCTTTTAAAGAAAAAGAACTACAAACGAATATTGAAATAACTCTGACTAAACATGCTTTAGAAAGGGAATTAAAAGCAAACAAAAAATGGTTGGATGCACTTTTAAGAAGCATTAGTGATGCTGTGATTGCTAGCGATATGCAAGAATTGATAACTTTTATGAATCCTGTTGCTGAAAATCTCACCGGATGGAAACAGGAAGAAGCTTGTGGCAGAAATTCATCAGAAATATTCAAGATTGCCAATGCAGAAACTCATAACGCTATTGAAAGTCCGATCGCAAGAGTCCTGCAAGATGGTATTACCGTTAATCTGCCAGCAGAAACTATTCTGATTACTAAAGACGGTGCAGAAATACCAATTGATGACAGCGCTGCACCAATTAAAGATGATAAAGATAATATTACAGGTGCTGTGTTAGTTTTTCGAGATATTACTGAGCGCAAACGAGCGATTGAGGCGGGTAAGAAGCAAATTGAGCAAGAGCAACTTTTGGTGCAATGGGAGGAGATAAATCAACTGAAAAATGACTTTTTGAATTTAGTTTCCCATGAACTGCGATCGCCTCTGAGTAATATGAAGTTAATGATTCAAATGTTACAATTGTCTCCTAATACTGAAGAAGCTCAACACTATCTCCACCTGATGGAGGGCGAGTGCGATCGCGAGTTAGGATTAATTAACGATTTACTAGACTTACAACGCCTGGAAAGCTCATCCTATCCAGTTATTACACCTGATGCGTTGGTATTACAACAGTGGATACCTTGGATTATTGAGCCGTTTCAAATCCGTATTCAACAACATCAGCAAACTCTAAGGTTAAATCTCCCTTCAAATCTCCCGCCGCTATTGTCAGATGGCATTAGCTTAGAACGAATCTTAGTAGAATTGCTCAATAACACGTGTAAATACACACCTGCGGGTGGTGAAATTATTTTAAGTGTACGTCACAATTCCTCAGAAGCGCCCGCAAAAACTATTATTACTGTTAGTAATTCAAAAGAAATTCCAGTAACAGAGTTACCACGAATCTTTGAGAAATTTTATCGCCTCCCCAATGCAGATATCTGGAATCAAGGTGGTTCGGGATTAGGTTTACCTATAGTAGAGAAATTAGTTGAACAACTGCAAGGAAATATTCAAGTAGAAAGCGGTAACGGATGGACGACATTTACTCTCATATTAACTGATTTATATAGCGATCCGATAGCGAAGCGGTAGCGAGTCATTGAGCGTCTTTGATTTCTGTTCGCGCAGCGTGGCGTAGCCATAATTATTTGTGTAGGAAGGCAATAGGCAATAGGCAATAGGCAATAGGCAAGAAGCCTCTTTGAGTTACACTGAATTTTTTCAAAAATCAAATATGAGTTCTATAGGTTTTTAACTTCTATGAAAAATTTATGAAATTTTTGCTTGTTGCTAGAGGCGCACATCTATGCGCTCTTACAGCCGATTCATGTATCGTAAATATTTTTGTAAATGGTATGAGATAATTAATCAAAATTATCAAATCTGAAAAATGTCATCAAATACATCTTCCGCACCTCAGGGTTTTAGTGCATTTATTACTAATTTAGGAATACGAGATACAACTGAGGATTTTGTATTTATTAAATCATCAGTTCCTTGTGTTGCTGATGGAGTCTTCACTCAAAGCCTTTTTGCCGGGCCAAGTGTTACGATTAGCCGTACTAACTTAAAAGATTCGCAAGCACAAGGAATTGTCGTTATATCTAAGAATGCAAATGTAGCTAACGGTTCTGTTGGCATCGCTGATGCTCAAGAGGTTCTGCAATTAGTTGCAACTGAAACTGGAATTGCTGCACATAATATTGTGATAGCTTCTACAGGTGTAATTGGCAGACGTTACCCAATTGAAAAAATCCGGGCAGGTTTATTAGGATTGGGGCAAAATTTGACTCCTGCTGATTTTCATGCCGCAGCCCGTGGTATTATGACCACCGATACAGTACCGAAATTAGTTACACGCCAAATAGGCAATGCCAAGCTAGTAGGAATTGCCAAAGGTGTCGGCATGATTGAGCCTAATATGGCTACCCTTTTAACTTTCTTTTTTACTGATGCTGCAATTTCTGCAAATAGCCTTCGTTCTATTTTTCGCTCTACTATAGATAAAACCTTTAACTGCCTGAGCGTAGACACCGACACTTCAACTAGTGACTCCGCCGTGATTCTAGCTAATGGAATAGCCGGTGAAGTTTCAGAGGCAGATTTTGCCAGTGCATTGCAAGAAGTTGCCCAAGAATTGGTGCTGAAAATTGCCAGAGATGCAGAAGGTGCTACCAAAGTTATTGAGGTGACTGTAGATTCAGCAATTAACTATGCACAAGCTAAAACAGTAGCTAAAGCAATTGTCAATTCACCCTTAGTAAAAACCGCCGTTTATGGAGCAGATCCTAATTGGGGACGAGTTGCTATGGCTATAGGCAAATGTGAAAATGAACAGCAAATAAATCCAGAAAAAGTTGTTATTAGTTTTGATAATGTGAAAGTTTATCCTAGTAGCTTAACTAATGAAAATTTAGAGCAGTTGCGGCAAATTATGTCCAAAGATCAAGTAAATATCCATGTTAGCCTGAATATTGGTGAAGCCTCTGCAACTGTATGGGGTTGCGATCTTTCAGAGGGTTATATAGAAATTAATGGCAAATACTCAACTTGATTAACAAGAAGAACCAGATTAAGTAAGTCGGCGTAAATAATTGTCGTTGGGATAAGGCAATAGGCAATAGGGTTTTAGCTTAGTTCATTTTTCTTCATGTAGTAAAAACTTCGCTCATCCCCCATAGATAAGAAAAAGCCAGAATTTATTGCCAGAATTGAATTTTAGCCGTTTTATAAAAATTCCGGTTTTGACAAAACAACTGCGGAGGGCAATAATTTGGGCATAATTACTCATGCATAATGCAATACGCTTGGGTTAAGGGCTAATTGTACAAAATTGTGGGTTTTCGAGACGCGATAAATCGCCGTCTCTACAAGTGTTTTGGTCTTATCTGAACTGTATTGATGCATAATGTGGGTTGGAATACAATTCTTTTGACTTTTGACTTCCCCAAAGGGGCTGCTAGCTCCTGATACCTAACATTTGTCTCCTAACAAGAGCATGGCCAGATTGAACATCAAACCAGTGAATATCCTCAGGGGGCAATGCTAATGTAATATCCTCGCCACTCCAATTTTTGTCTGTTGGCAACAAAGCACGTACTGTAATCGCTCCGGTTTGTAAACCCTCAATTCTGACACTGACTAAATAGTGCATACCCAAGTTTTCCACTAAAAACACTCGCCCTTGGATAGTTTGGGTATCACCTGGTTGAGCAATGCGGACATCTTCTGGACGGATTCCCAGAACAATCTGCGGTGGTACAGTTGGTATATCTGGAAGAAGCAGTTGGAAGTTACCCAGGATTGCGTGTTTTCCCTGACAAGGTAGAGTCAGTAAATTCATTTGCGGACTACCAACAAATCCAGCCACAAATAAGTTAGCTGGATGGTTATAGATGCGGTCAGGCGGGTCAAGTTGCTGGACATAGCCATCGTTGAGCAATGCAACTTTTGTAGAGAGCGTCATCGCTTCGGTTTGGTCGTGGGTGACGTAGACAACTGGTACTTTTTGGGCTGCAAAAATTTGCTTGATATCGGCTCGGACTCGTTCCCGCAGTAGTGCATCCAGGTTGCTTAAAGGTTCATCCAGCAGGTATACATCAGCATTACGCACCAAAGCACGACCGACAGCAACCCGTTGGCGTTGACCTCCAGACATTTGACCAGGCTTGCGGTTCATTAACTCTGCTAATCCTAAAACTTCTGCCACTTCTGCCACTCGCTGTTTAATTTCTGTAGGTGGTACTTTTTTCAGCTTGAGTCCAGAAGCGAGGTTTTCGTACACTGTCATGTGGGGATAGAGTGCATAGCTTTGAAATACCATTGCAATGTTGCGATCGCTTGCTCGTTTATAGGTGACATCTACCTCCCCAATCTTAATTTGACCGCGAGTAGGTTCTTCAAGACCCGCAATCATGCGTAAAACGGTGGATTTGCCACAGCCAGAAGGGCCAAGTAATGTGAGAAACTCATCGTTATCTACAGTTAAGCTAACGTCTTTGACAGGGACGACTTTGGGATTAAAAGTTTTATTCAAATTTATAAGTTCAAGTTTAGCCATCTTTACTTATCCTTTTACAGCACCAGCAGTAAGACCTTGGACAATCCTACGTTGGAAAAACAACACTAGTAAAATTAAGGGTAATGTGCCGACGACAGTAGCAGCAGCGATCGGGCCGTAGGGAATTTCATATACTGTCGCACCACCCAACTGAGCAGCAGCAACGGGAATTGTCTTCAACTCTTCACGCGTCATAAACGTGAGAGCGAAGATAAACTCGTTCCAAGCAAAAATAAAGGTGAGAATTCCAGTAGTCACTAAGGCGGGAAGGGTCATAGGTAGCACGATTTGCCACAAAAGTTGAAAAGTGTTGTAGCCATCGACCCTAGCAGAATCTTCCAAGTCTTTCGGTAATTGTTGGAAAAAGCTTCTAAGTACTAGAATTGTTAGCGGCAAATTTATTGCAGTGTAGGGTATAATCAGCGCCAAATAATTGTTGCCCAATCTAAGCGCCTGGATAATTTCTAACAGTCCTAAGAATAAGAGAATTCCAGGAAATAAGGTAACAATTAGAACGCTGGCGAGGATAGCTCGTTCACCCCAAGGGCGTAACCGTGCCAGGGCATAGGCAGCAGGTGCGCCGATCGCTAAAGCTACAGCTGTAGAAGTAATCGATACAAAGGCACTGTTGAAGATGTAGCGCCAAAATGGACGACGGGTGAATAACTCAATGTAGTGATTGAAAGTGAATCGCGTGGGGAAATAGACAGTAGGAACGGCGGCAATATCCTCATTCACTTTAAAGGAGGTCAGCAATTGCCATAAAGCTGGCGCTAGGCTGAATATCACCACTAATGCAACTATTATAGGCAGCAAGATTTTTTTCAGAGAAAACTTGGTTTTCCCTGTTGGTTTTGGAGTCGTTGGAACTGCTTGTGGTGTTACACTCATGAGTTAAATGGCTCCTGATGTTTTGGCACGGTATTTGTTAAGCAGGAAACTAGCGATCGCCACCGCAGCAATCAATATTAAAAATGTCACCACTACAAGGGCTGCTCCATAACCAAAATCTAAGTAGCGCATCACCGTGGAGTAAATATACAATGACACCACTTCCGTAGCGCCACCAGGGCCACCCCCAGTCATCACAGCAATCAAGTCGAAAATTCCGAAAGCTTGAGCAAACCGAAATAGCACTGCAATTAAGATTTGCGGCAGCAGCAATGGCAGGGTAATATTGCGAAAGCTTTGCCAAGCAGTTGCCCCATCAACTGAGTAAGCTTCATAGAGGTCTTTTGATATCGACTGTAAGCCAGCTAGCAACAGGATGCTGATAAAAGGTGTAGTTTTCCAAACATCAGCAAAAACCACTGCTATCATCGCCAGCGTTGGATCTCCTAACCAATTAATCCCAGTCTCAATCAGTCCCAACCGCCGCAGAATATCGTTCACAACCCCAAACTGATCGTTAAAAATCCAAGCCCACGCCAGACCAATCAGAGCGGTAGGCAAAGCCCAAGGTATAATCGCGCTTGTACGCACTATGCCCCGCCCAAAAAACGCCTGGTTGAGAACTAGGGCAATCCCCAGTCCTAGCAGTAGTTCTGTGATTACTGATGCTGTCGTGAACACAGTCGTCGCCCACAAACTCTGCCAGAAACGACCATCCCCCGCCATCCGCACATAATTGTCCAAACCAGAAAATACGGGTTGTAGCTCCGTTCCCAGATTTCTAGTAAATACGCTTAACCAAAATGCTCGTAAAATCGGGTAGGCAAATACAAACAACAGCAGCAGTAATGCGGGTGTTAATAAAATCCATGCTGTTTGTTGTTCTCGACTTCTGAGTGTATTTAAATTTGTCATTAGTTATTAGTCATTTATCATTTGTCATTGGGACTGGTTATTAATTCTTCTCCCCCTGCCTCCCCTGCTCCCTCTGCCCCCTCTGCCCCCTGCTCCCTGCTTCTAGCAGTCGGCGCGTTTCCGCAGCAGCAGCTTGCATTGCGCGTTCAGGATTCATCCGACCGGATAGGGCGGCGCTGAGATAACGTTGTAAAATATCTGATGTCTGAGCATATTGGGCGATTGGTGGACGTAAAACGGCATTGTCCACGACTTCCAATAACTGAGGATAGTGGGGGTATTTAGCAACAATCTCTGGGTCTGTAAACAATTCTCGGCGACTTGGTACATAGCCTGCGGTCAAAATGAATCGGCGTTGTGCTTCCCGGCTGGTAAAATATTGAATTGCTTTCCAAGCCTCTTCGGGATGTCTAGAGGTTTTAGAAATCCCTAAACCCCAGCCCCCTAGACAAGCTGCTCCCGTCTGCCCAGGAGCGTGAACCATCGGTTTAATCGCAATTTTACCCCGGATTGGCGAATTTTCTGCCTGAGCTAAAGGCCAGGCATATGGCCAACTACGTAAAAACGCTACTTGACCACTTTGGAACAAGCGCCGGGTATCTTCTTCCTGATAAGTCGTGACTCCAGGAGGAGAAACGCCCTCGCTAATAGTACTACGCAGAAATTCAATGGCTCGTAATGTTTCCGGTCGATCTAGTCCAACTTCGAGGGTGTCAGCATTAACCCAGAAGCCACCAAAGCCATCAAGGACTTCTGCAAACATCGCCACGAGTCCTTCATATTGGCGGCCCTGCCAAACATAGCCCCAATTCACCTGATTTTTCTTCTGCAATACTTGGGAAATTCGGATCAAATCATCAAAGGTTTCTGGCGGTTGCAATCCTGCTTGTTTGATTAAATCTTCCCGGTAGTAGAGCATTCCCACATCAGAACGTACCGGAATGCGGTACAGTTTGTCTTGGTAACGTCCCCCTTCTACATCCTGGGATGAAAATGCTGCCAACTCTTCTTTAGAAATGCGATCGCCTAAAGGTAGCAACCATCCAGCAGCAGCAAACTTGGATGTCCAGATCACATCCATATTGATCAGGTCATAAGGGGATTCACCCAAAATAAAAGATGAAGTATACAGGTCTTCGAGTAAATTTGTGGCATTCGGCCCCTCAACCAGGTTAATGCGAATACCTGGGTTTTCAGCCTCGAAATCTTTAATCAAACCCTGTCTCCAAGGTTGAGCGTCAGGGGCAGTCATTAACAGATTCAGGGTAACTGGTTGCTGCGAGAGTGCTACCCAACTGAACAATATGATGCTCAATAGAGTTGCTAGGAAAACCCCTATATGTAAATAACTTTGTTTTTGGATGAATTTTTGCAACTTGTTTATTGGCTTTCGGTACAACATTATTAATGTAGCGATCGCTAGTGGTAATTATTAGAAAATCAAAACAGAAAATTTCTAAAAAAAGATTATTTTATATTACTTTTTTATCAAAATACTATGACTAATAAACAAGCAAGTCAATAAACTTAACATCAAGCTGGCTTCAAAAAAGGTATTAGGCTTCTCTGGATATATTGCAATAGTTAATACTGTGATCAGTAATTACACGTAGACGAGATTATTCCTCATTTAGAGATGGATGAATGGCGCAGGTATATCAAGAACTAAAAGTAAACCCTCAATTAGCAATTGCTTTGCTAAAAAATTTGACATAAGTAGTTTTAATGTAATACAGTATATTACATAAAGGATGAGTTAAATTAAAAAGGTTTCTTAGCTAGGACAGCACGGTGAAAATAAAATTACCATTTGTACGCAGTTAGTTAATATAACGAGAAAAGTTTTTCAAAATCTCATACTTAACACAAAATAATTCGATTAACGCTGTATAAGTAAACAAATATGGATTTTGACTATTTTAGAAGCAATGATGGCACTCCTGGGAATAATACCCGGCAAAGCTTGCTTGCTAGCGGTTGGCGACCATTTAACCGAGAATTAGACTGGGGGTTTTTGTGGCAACTGTTGTATAGTGACTCTCACGAATTAGCTCAAAAAAGTTTGAATCTGGCGAGTAATGTTGCTGATATTTTGGGACGAAATAATTATGCTTGGTGGGCTAATTTATTAAATGTTGTATCTGATAATACCCGTTACGAAGTTGAAAAGTTTTGGAATTACATCACGCCAGATCCTCACTCACCAGATCATCGGTATAAAGATGTTTTGAGTACGGAAACGCCTATCGTTCAATTTGTTAGTCGTAGTAGTATTCCCATTGATTATGTTCTTAATCGGCTGCAAGAAATTACTGTACTGCGAGTTTTAGGAGTGTTGGGTAATCCTGATATTATTACCCAGTATTATTCAGAAAGAGATTTTTATTTTCCTATAGACAAATTTGTTAGCTGGGAACGCTTAGACGTTATCAATACTGTTTATGCTTACTGGGGAAAGTCTGACGTTTGGTTGCAAATTGATCCCTACGATCGCGGGCGACGACAATATACTTTAATGGCGAAAAATCTCGCGCCCCTAATTAACAAAGCGACTTACGACTTAGCAGTTATGCTGAGTGGATATCAAAGCCGTGTAGGCAAGGTTCATAGTCAATTTGCCATTCGCACATTTCCAGCAGATATCCAAAACTTTACTGATTCTGTACAACAAGCGATTCTTAATCAAAACCAGTTAGCGGTTGTTGTACATGGGCAACCAGGTACTGGTAAAACAGTCTGGACACAGGCAGTAGCAAAAGAAATTCTTGTACCTTTAGGGTATGTAATTTTTATTTTAGATCATGATGCGATCGCTAACTTTGTTCCTCCAACTTACATAGAGCGTATTTGTATCGTTATTAACGAAGCTGATAATCTAGCGCAAAATCGTGCTTCCGAGGTAGCGCAATACAATAACAAAACCGAACACATTCTGAGTTTGTTGGATGGTACTTTGTATCAAAGTGTAATTGATGAGTCTGGTATTCAGATGCAGCAACGCTTAGTTGTTTTAATGACTTGCAATACTACTGAAAGATTAGATCCAGCCATGTTACGTAAAGGCAGGGTGGATTTAATATATGAGTTTACGCAACTATTTATTTAAAGTGGATAACTTGGTTGCTCTCTGAGAATAACGGACAATGCAAATGGGGCGGTTGCAGAACAGTGGGATAAATTGAGGCAAGCAGGGGGAGAATTTCGGAAGTTGCTAAATTATCCCGCAACTATGCAATACCGGGAATAGAAATACTGCCTGAAGCGGGAAGATGCATATACTCCAGATTCCGCAGGTGCAACTGATCAAAAATGCTGTATTTACGTTTTCAGCAATTTTGCCAAAGTTCTACCTGTTTTTGCGATACAAGTTGATGCTCTTTGCGCCAAGCTTGGGGAGGTAAACCGTGATGTTGGCGAAACTGGCGGGAGAAATGAGACACATCCTGATAGCCCAATGCTTTCGCTATCTTCTCGACTGTCTGATCATTATTTTGGAGTAGAAAACGAGCTCCCGCCATCCGACGTTTGACAATCCAGCAGTTTACAGTCTCTCCTGTCTGCTTTGCTACTCGGTTAGTTAAGTAAGCCGGTGAGTAACCAACAGCAAGAGCCACATCACACAAAGTAATTCCTTGATGATAATGGGCTTCGATAAAGTCGAAAACTTCTTTTAATTGAGGAATGTAGGGAAAGATTGACTTAGGAGGAACCATCATTTCTGTATCAGGTGCTTCTGTTCCAGAGGCTACTCCAACACTAACACTATTATCTGCAAATACTGATTTTGGAGCTTTCTCGAATTTCATAGCCCACCAGTATTCAAGAGTAGCTTGCTTTTGCAAGCGAATAGCGATCGCTCTGAGCAATTCGTCTAGTGTAGAGGGTTTGGTAAGATAGTCGTCTGCTCCCAATTCCATAGCTTTGCGAACATCTGCCTTGGTACTACTGCCCGTCAGAAAAATGAAGGGAATAATTGCTGTAAGAGGATCTTGGCGTAGCGTAGTTAAAACGTTATAACCATCCATATCAGGCATTGTGATATCGCAAATTACTAAGTCGGGTATATGCTCTTGTGCTTGTTGGATACCAGCAAGGCCGTTATTAGCGCCTATCGTATCAAAACCTTTAGCCTCAAGACCCTTTAAGTAAAGATTACGGGTAACGTTATCATCTTCAATGACGAGAATTTTCTTTGACGATTCGTACATCATTTTGTATTACCATAACTTTTTGCAAAAGCTGCTTACTATACTCTTTGGTGAGTATGTAAATAGGCATGAAATTAATGACTTCGTTCCGAGAGTTATGATTGTTAAGCTGTTAATAAAGAACTATCTTTATGTCAACATTCATAACTCGGAACTACTAAACTCTGATTTGATTAATGGCAACATCACAGTAAACGTAGTGCCTACACCAACTTGACTGTCTACAGAGACTTGACCGTGATGTAAATCAACAAGGGTTTTAAGAATTGATAGCCCTAATCCAGTACCAGGTATACTATCAATATTAGTACCACGGTAAAATGGCTCAAATATTCGTTGTTGATCTGCTATTGAAATACCAATCCCCCTATCTTTGACCTGGAAAATTACTTTCTCATTTTTGCAAGCTAGTTTTAAATCAATTGCAATTTTGGAAGGAGAATACTTTATTGCATTGTCTAGCAAATTCTTCAATATCGGCTCTAACAGTTTTTTATCTATGCAGGCTGTTAAAGAGTTATCTTGATTTACAAAATTAATCGGAATTTGGCTAACGCTCATCTGCATTTGTGCAACTAAATCTTTACAGAATTCCACTAATTCAAGTGGTTGTGGTTCACAGCTTATTTTTGCTGCTTCTGCCTTAGAGAAGAACAAAATATCATCCAACATCTGACTCAGTTGTTCGGTAGCTTTTTGAATGTGATCCAGTAGTGGTTGTATTTTCTTCTGTGTACGTTTGTCTACTTCTTCCTTTAATAAGCTATTAGAAAATGAAACAATATTCAGTGGTGTCCGAAATTGATGACAAACCATAGAAAGGAAACGCGCTCTAAGTTCACTAAGTTGTTTTGCTTGTTCTAAAGCTTGGTTAAGATTTAATTCTGCACATTTGTAATCGGTAATATCGATACCTGCAATCATTTCTACTGGTTTTCCACCAAAATCCAGCCCTCCATCGAGCATTACAACCGCACAAGCTAGCCAGCGTTCTGTACCGTTTTTTGTCAGAATATTCATTTCCTGGTATTCAAACTTAGCTGCTTCATCCTGCTTACGTATCTGTCTGCGTTTTTTGCTCTTAATCAGTCGGCGAAGATCAAAACCTGTTAGCAGTTCCTCTTTTGTGTAGCCAGTCAGTTGCTCTACTGCTGGATTTATATAGCAAAGCCGCGTGCCTTGAATCAGAAAAGTGATGGTATCTGTTGTTTCGGCTATTGTCCGAAATCTAGCTGCGTTCAGCCGTAATGCTTCTTCAGTTCGTTTCGATTCAGTAATATCCCAAATACTCCACACTCTACCAATAATTGTGCCCTCCAATAAGTGAGGCTTAGAGTAGTGGGCAAAAACTCTCCCATCTTTCAACTCCAGAATGTCGTAGCTCTCGAAATCAGATTGGCTAGACACTTCCCAAATCAGCCGACTAAAGGCTTGTGGGTCTTTAAGTTGGTTCTCAAAAAAGGCTTTGCATCGAGGACATTTCTTAGATAGTATTAAGGACTCCGGGATCTGCCACATATCCACAAATTTCTGATTTAAGCTCAGAATATCTCCCTCAAAGTTAACTGCAACAATACCAACGGCAGTAGATTCGAGAGTAGAACGAAGTAAAGAAAGAGATGTTTCTAGTTCTACTTCTTTGGCCTTGAGTTGAAAAAATTCCTGTTGCAAATTGTCTTTGGCATCCTTTAATCCATCAGTCCACTTTTGCACGCTCAATTCTACTATCTCGTCGCTTATTTCACGAGCAAAAGCACAGCCAAATTCCATATCTTGTTGTTTTACATAATTAATGGATATTTCTACTAGAAATATCCGACCTCCTTTTGTCCGGTAACGAGATTTAAAGGTAAGAGAACCTTGTGAGCCAATATCTGACCAGTTGTGTAGAGAAAAATCTATGTCTATATCATGCAGCCTCATGGAAAGTAATTCCTCACGGGAATACTCAGTCATTCGGCAAGTGGCATCATTGACGTAGAGAAATTGTGCATTTTCTCCTAAACAGAAGGCAGCATCTACAGCGTGATTTATTAGGAAGTGAGCAAACTTCATCTCTACTTCTGGTTGTAGTACCCATTGATCGTTTGATCTAGCTAATGTATAATCGCCAGAATTCATATTCCTACTTCCTCCTGGTAATCAATCAGTACCATAGCCATTAATGAGTTAATAGTCATAACTTACTAAAATCTTTGGGTCACTCTTGGGCTATTAAAAAATAAAATCAGTTAGTAAATTAAAAAATGTTACTAATTAAGTTAACAAAACTTATCATACCAATAAAAGGTGAGTTATTAAACAAAACTTTCCTAAAAAAAACTTAAATATTTAAAATTTTTATTCAATTAAACAGCTTTTTATAGCAACAAAAAATTTAGACGAATCAAATCAGATTAGTCAAGAAACCTTATTAAAGAAGAGTTCAAAACTTGTAATCTATTAAGTAGAAAAGATATTTTATATTTAAGTTAGTACAACAGGCGCAAAAATCAACATACCATTTCAAATGGCGCAAAAGCCAGTAATAGAATTATGCGTGACTTATGACTTGCGCCTTGCGGTACTAGCCCTGCACCAGAGTTAACTTCAGCCTTATGGTTCACCAACCTAAAATTGCTGGGCTTCGACTGGGGAAAGGTTAAAAGATCAGAATTTTTATCCTTTAACCTTTCCGCAACCAAGCGCTTTGACAAACTACTGGTGTAGAGTCGTTTGATTCTCAACATAAATGAATTTGCAGTGCTGGGGTTGGCTTAAATGAACTAATTTTACTCATCCATTTATTTTCTTAAATTATCTTAACTTACTCTCTCAGGAATTTAGCTATAAAGAAGATGCTTAGTCATCCGTCCTTAGAAATACATTTGTATTAGAGATATCACGGGCATTTTACGTAATTTTAATGCTTTTTTGTTACATAAAAAACATTTATATTGATAATGTACGGGATTTATGCTAAAATATACATCGAAAATAATAAAATTTATCAAATCAATACATACTTAGTATTTAGTCATCTCTCAAAGGTAAGATAAAAATTAAGTATTTATGTCTTTATAGTTACAAATAATTGCAACAATCAGTTTTTGGTGGCAATATAAAGACCGTTAAATTCTTGTAGTTAGGCTCATGCTTTAATTCGGATAATTTGTGACGGCCAGTTCAAGAGCCAATAATCAAGCTTTTTCCTGAACTGTTAGCTCCTTCGGGGTGAGGCTGGAAGACTCGTAGGGCTTACGCACAAGAGATCCCCTAAACCTCTCAAAAGTCCTATTTTTAACGGCTTTAGGGGAGCTAAAAGCAAAAGAATTGACAGCCTCATCAAAAGATTTTCTATTGTAAATTTTGTGATCAGTCTTAATGGCAATCGCAGTGTATCAATCTTTCACAATCACTAAGCTGGAAATGTTGCAATCACGGTAAAAGCGAAAGAATTGACAGCTTCATCAAAAGATTTTTCATTGCAAATAGGTTTTGATTATAGTGGCCATAACAATATAAGCACTTATCCAAGCGGCTCGTTAATTGAGTCAGCGTTATTAAACTTAACTAAGTGTAGTTTTGTAAAGTTTATGAGAAGTGCTTGAACTAAGCTTAAATGCTCGTTTGTATACCTTTATATGGTTTAATTTTTCCCCGCCAACCTACTTAAGCACTGTAGTCATCATAGTAGAAGCGAAAAATTTGACACCTTCATCAAAGGATTTTTGATTGCACAATATTCTTCATCTCCTTTATTCTGGTTACAAGAAGCACAGTATTGATTGCTGTATGCTTTTGTAAAAATTTTTTGTTACTGCGCTCACAAGCATCAATCAGCAGCGATTAACCGTTTTTATGAACGGCCAAGCTCCGTCATAGCTGTTAAAAACAACAGGGTTGTTTGTATAAAATGTTTTTATTGCTGTGATTGTAAACTCAAGAGCTTTATGTAACTTCCTGATAATTAGTGAAACTAATGAGTCAAAATTATACTGGTTCAAACTCTCCTCTCATCACCACTGAGCCATACAAGGAATTTCCAGCAAACAGATATGTAGAGTCTGTGTCTGACTCCCGTCAGCTTGATAAATCGCAGAATAATGAGGAAATTCAGCCTTTTTTAAACAACGAAACACCCCCAACGCTCTCAGTTGCCGATGCGATCGCTCAGATGTTGGTAAATTTGGGAGTAAGCTACGCCTTTGGTGTTGCAGGTGGTGCGATGGCCAGCCTTTGGGGTGCGCTGTCAAATAGCACTATTGAAGTGTTGAACTTCCGCCATGAAGCAGGAGCAGCATTTGCAGCCACCGAAGCATACTTTGCCAATAATCGCCCCACTGTAGTTTTTACCACAGCCGGGCCGGGGATCACTAACGCCCTCACCGGATTATTTGCGGCTCGTGGTGAAGGTGCAAAGGTGATTTTAGTGTCGGCTTGTACTTCAGCACCGCAGCGTGGACGTTGGGCAATTCAAGAAACCAGCACTTACACATTGCCCAGTGGAGGAATTTTTACCTCAGGAGCGCTATTCAACTATGCAATTACTATTGAATCTGCGGCTCAACTACCGCAGATTTTCCGCAAATTGGCTCTGGCTATGGCACAACCAGGCGGATTTGTCGCTCATCTGAGCATTCCCACCGCAGTGCAGACAAGTTTAGTTGAGAATATAGCTTTACCCCAGCTAGATGTTACTCCGTTTCCGATGACTGCTTCAAAAGAAGCGATCGCTAAATCTGTAGAGTTATTATCATCTGGCCCCTTTGCCATCTGGGTTGGTTTCGGTGCGCGTGACGCAGCAGAGGAAATCCTTGAACTCGCAGAAAGAACCGGAGCAGCCGTCATGTGCTCACCCCGTGGTAAAGGCATTTTCCCCGAAGATCATCCCCAGTTTGTGGGTGTCACAGGTTTAGGCGGTCATGCTTCCGTCTTAACTTATATGGAACAGCAACCTCCACTACGCACACTCGTATTAGGAACCCGCCTTGGTGAACCGACTTCCTTCTGGAGTTCGGCGATGGTTCCAAAAGGAGGTTTTGTCCATGTAGATATTGATCCCGAAGTGCCAGGTGTAGCTTATCCACACGTTGAAACTTTTGGAGTTCGGTCTGACATCAAAGCTTTTGTGGAAGAGTTGTTGCAGCAATTTCCAGATGCTCCTGATTCCACAACTTTGCCACTACCTCGTCCAGAACACAAAGCAATTGAACCTGCACCAGAGGTAGATTATCCAGTGCGGCCAGAAGTGTTGATGGCAGCAATTCAAAAGATGATTGTTGAAGATACCGATGCCGTAATCATGGCGGAGTGTGGTAACTCGTTTACTTGGTCAACTCATCTACTCCAATTTTCCGAAGCCAATCGCTACCGAGTCAGCACCGGAGTCGGCGCAATGGGCCACGCCGTCACAGGAGTATTGGGTGCAGCGCTGGCGAGCAATAGCAAGGCTGTAGGGATTGTCGGCGATGGAGCAATGCTGATGAATAACGAAATCAGCACAGCCGTGAAATACAAAATTCCTGCGATTTGGATTGTACTCAACGATGCTCGTTACAACATGTGCCATCAAGGGATGAAAACCTTGGGATTAAAAGGTGCAGATGCAACACTTCCACCAACAAACTTTGCCATGATTGCTCGTGGTATGGGAGCAGAAGCGCTCGTAGTCGTCAGAGAGTCGGATATTGAAGCGGCATTAGAACAAGCGATCGCATCAAATGTTCCCTTTCTCATTGATGTAGTGATTGATGCTGATCGACCAGCACCTTCTGGGGCACGTAATAAAAGTTTAGCAGCACAAGGAGTCAAATCAAGTGCAGCTAAAAATGGAGCAAAGCAAGTTTCATTTCCAATGGTTTAACTGTAAAACTTGGCAATTTACTTCAATTGTTATAGACACTAAAACATCTCAACAAGACGACTTTACAATCCAGTTTTGGATTCGTCTATTCAGCAAAAGACAAAGGATGGATTTAGAAGCCTTAAAAACTTTATTCCAGCCAAAACTATACCCAATCAACTGGAATTTTAAATTTTTGATTTTTGAATCCTAAAGTCTTTCTTTTAACTCACTCAATATTAATGTTCGAGAGTGTTTTTGTGTCTATATCTTTACATTTTGTAATAGTAATTACTTTCTCTAACCAATTCCAAACAATATCGAGAGGTGAAAATGCTGCTATTTGAAACTGTTAGAGAAATGGGTCACGAACAAGTTCTCTTTTGTCATGGTAAAAATCCCGAAATTAAAGCAATTATTGCTATCCATGACACGACCTTGGGCCCAGCAATGGGAGCTACAAGAATCTTACCTTATGTCAACGAAGAAGCTGCTTTAAAAGATGCACTTCGTCTCAGCCGTGGGATGACATATAAGGCCGCCTGCGCTAATATCCCGGCTGGTGGTGGCAAAGCAGTCATTATCGCTAATCCTGAAAATAAAACAGATGATCTGTTGAGAGCTTATGGGCGTTTTGTTAACAGTCTGAATGGACGTTTTATTACCGGACAAGATGTTAATATTACCCCTGATGATGTACGGACAATCAGCCAAGAAACTAAACATGTTGTTGGGGTATCAGAAAAGTCTGGTGGGCCTGCTCCCATAACATCACTAGGAGTTTTTCTCGGAATTAAAGCTGCTGTAGAGTCTCGTTGGCAAAGCAAAAGACTTGATGGCATGAAAGTTGCAGTGCAAGGTTTAGGCAATGTAGGTAAAAACCTCTGCCGCCACTTACATGAGCATGATGTCAAGCTTTTTGTTAGCGATGTAGATCCAGTAAAAGTGGAAGAGGCAAAAAGGCTTTTTGGCGCAACTATTGTAGAACCCAACGAAATTTACTCTCTTGATGTAGATATCTTTGCTCCTTGTGCTTTAGGAGGAATTCTAAATAGTCATACAATTCCTTTCTTAAAAGCTTCCATTATTGCTGGTGCAGCTAATAATCAATTGGAAAATGAGCAACTACATAGTCAGATGCTTACCAAAAAAGGGATTCTTTACAGCCCTGATTATGTAATTAATGCCGGAGGGCTAATCAATGTTTACAACGAAATGATTGGCTATGACGAAGAAAAAGCTTTCAAACAAGTGCATAACATTTATGACACGCTATTAGCAATCTTTGATATTGCTAAACAGCAGGGAGTTACTACTAATGATGCTGCTAAACGATTAGCAGAAGACCGTATCCAGAGTGGCAAGCGAAGTAAGACTAAAGCGATCGCAGCTTAATTGTTATTATCTTAAGGAGTAAAAAGTGGAAAAGAATACCTTTGCAACATCAGCTTACATTGCTACTTCACCAGAAAGCGCCTTTGAGTACCTTTGTAGTTTAAAAAACTTAGACGAATGGACGCTTTATAGCCGGATGAAAGAGCAAGTTGACGAAGATACTTGGCTCGGAACTGCATCTGGTTATCACAAAAATCTCTATTATCATGTTAAAAAACTAGAAAATCCGCTTTTCTACGGCATTGAATGGCACTGTGGATTAGAGTATCAGAAATACTTTCAGGTTTACCCTGTTTTGTTATTTCCCACCGACTACATCGAGCCGGGAACAGATGAAAAAGGCGTTTACTTTCACTGGTTGAGCTTTGTCGATCCAAAACGGCAAACTCAGATGATCATGCAGGGAATTCACACGGTACACACTTCCGAGTGTCGTTCTCTCAAAGGTAATTTGGAACGTAAATCTGGTCTTACCGCAGCAGCCAAAGGTCGCCACTTTATAGATACTGATACTATCTATGTTGATGCCCCAATTGAAATCGGTATTGAATACTTAAAAGACCTAAAAAACATAGATGAGTGGGCACATTTATTACGCCCAAATGGCGAGATTGGAATTGAATCAGGTGAATTCAAAGATGAATATGACCAGAAGGTAAAAGTTTCCGTGCGGGTTCATAGTCTGAGTAAATACTACTTGGTTGAACAGGAACACTTTTATCCAGATTATGAATATTATCAGCGCTCTGTAGCTTTACTCATCCCAACCGCCTACGCATTCGCTGACCCCGAAGCTTCAGGTTTCATCCTGCATCGAATCACATTCTGGAAAACAGATGGAACTGTCAGCCACGGCAAACTTCAGATTGAAGACTTTGGTGCTGAGAGCATGAATATCAAACGTTTGCTCGAAGCCAAAGCTGGCAACCTCCAATCATTTGATCGGGGAATGAGCTATCTACCAAAAACTCAAGAGGAGGTAGTTATTAGTCATTAGTCATTAGTCATTGGTCAACTAACAAATGACAAATGACTAATGACAAAGGACAAAATATGAAACTGAAACAACTTACTATTACTTTCCTCTCTTTTTGTGTTGCCACTTTTTCTGGAATGAAAGCTGCGTCAGCCGGATCATTTTCGGTAATCGCCGACGGTCTATATAATGCCGGAGGTTTGAGCTTTAGCCCTGATGGTAATCTCTATGTTACAGAGGCGGGAATCGGGGGAAATGGAGCTTGTGTTCCACCACCAAGTGGTCAAGGTTATTCTTTATGCTATGGCACAAGTGGAGCAGTTACCAAAATTGAGAATGGTAAGACTGAGCGCATACTTACAGGACTTCCTTCCTTAGCATTACCAGATGGTACTGGAGCCGCTGGGCCTCGTGACATCCAATTTGATGCTACAGGTAAACCTTATGTTCTGATTGGGTATGGGGCTGATCCAGCCTTTCGCGATCGCAATTTAGGTGACACTGACCTCGGTAAAATTATCGCTGCCGATTTTAATACCAATTCCTGGACGAGTGTTGCTGATTTAGCTAACTATGAACTCGCCAACAATCCCGATGGTGGTGATGTGGGTAGCAATCCCTTGGGTTTTGCAATAGATGGCAATAAGTTAGTTGCAGTTGATGCAGGTGCAAACAACTTACTCGGTGTTAACGCTGATGGTAGTAATTTGCAGGCGATAGTTGCGTTTCCCCAAGACATCCTAACTAATCCAGTTTTTCCACCCTCCGGTACACCATCCAATGAACCAGCACAAGTGCCATCTCAAGGTGAAGAGGTGCGATCGCAGTTTGCAACTCAACCAGTACCCTCAAGTGTGACCAAAGGCCCTGATGGCGATTATTATGTCAGCCAATTTACAGGTTTTCCCTTTCCTGAAGGTGGGGCAAAAATCTATCGAGCCGGTGCTGATGGTTTATCAACAGTCTTCGCCGATGGTTTTACCCAACTCACAGACTTGGAATTTGATGCTGATGGCAACTTGTATGCTTTGCAGTACGCCAATCAGTCAGCTTGGAAGGGTGATTTTGATGGTTCTGTGATCAAAATGGCTCCCGATGGAACACGCACAATTCTGCTAAGTGGGAATGGATTAGAGTCGCCTAGCGCCCTGACTATTGGTTCTGATGGTGCAGTATACGTCACAAACCGAGGCGATCGCCCTGGAGGTGGACAAGTTCTCAGAATTGAAAATATCAAATCTGTCCCTGAACCTAATTCTGCTTTAGGTGTATTAGCGATCGGTGCCTTTGGCGTTGCTTGGTTGAACAAGAAAAGAAACTCTAAACCTCTCACAGATAGAGTTGTGGCGCTCAAGTAAAAAGTTTCAAACCAATATCAGTGCCTCTCAAGGATATTTACCCTGCATTCTTCAGGGACTAGGATTCCTTCTCTTTAAAACCATAAAACTTTCCCGAAATTAGTAACTCTTAATCTCCCTTGAAAGGTATGAAACTCAAATCATTTGCTCTTACATCTCTGACATTTTGTTTTGCTGCTATTTGTGGAACAACATCTGCACAAGCTGCAACGCTAACGACAATTGTCGATGGAGTCAGTAATGCACGGGGTGTTAGCTTTGGCCCTGACGGTACTCTTTACGTAGCAGAGCCAGGTATCGGAGGAAACGGAAATTGCCAACCATCTCCAAGTACCCTGTTTCAGCCTATCTGTGCTGGCAATAGTGGTTCACTAGTCAAAGTTGCATCAGATGGCACCACACAGCGTCTATTCAATAACTTTGAATCTATAGCAGAGCAACCCAGTGGCAACCAAGGCGCTGGTATTCAAGACGTACAATTCGACTCTCAGGGGAATGCTTATCTTCTAACTGGGTTTGCCGGTTATCCAGGAAATCGTGATCTAGAATCACTTAACCTTGGTGCTAATTTCCCAATTCCAGAGCAGCAACTTGTTACTTTCCCGCCATCCACACCGGATGAAGTACTGAATACCCCGCTTTTAGCACAACTTTTCAAAGCTGACTTGAATACCGGGGAAATAGAAAGTATTTTCGACTTTGGCAAGTATGAAATCACTAATAACCCAGATGGTGGGGATGTAGTTACCAATCCGTTTGATTTAACCGTTAATGGTGATACTGCTTATGTCGTTGACGGGGGTGGAAACACCGCCTACAAAGTCAAACTTGACGGAAGTGAGTCTGAGGCGATCGCAATTCCCAAGAAAGTTCTTAGTGCTTCAACATTGCCACCTTTACCACCAGGACAAGAACTACCTCCAGGGTTAGTAGAAATACTTCCAGGAGGAAACATCGCAATTCAATCAGTACCTACAGGTGGCACGATTGGCCCCGATGGAGCCTTGTACGTTGCCGAATACTCAGGTTTTCCATATCCAGAAAATGAATCGCGGATCTTCCGCATCGGCGAGGATGGCAACCCAGAGGTTTTCCTAGATGGGTTTACGCAAATCACAGACTTAACCTTTGATGATCAAGGCAACTTGCTGGTGTTGCAGTTCGGCGATGAGTCTCAGTTGCAGGGTGACTTACGGTTCCTTCCCGGTTCTCTGATTCAAGTTGCTCCAGATTTAACTCGTACAACCTTGGTTGCTGCCGGTGAAGGGCTGGAATCGTCTGCTGGAATCGATATTGGCCCTGACGGGCAAATATACATCACCAAGCGCGGTGTTGGCCCAGAACTAGGATCGGTTGTTCGGGTGGATGGTATCGTTACAGAAAAAGTCCCCGAACCTACTTCAATACTTAGCTTATTAGCACTTGCTAGTGTAGGCGCAACTGGTGCGATCGCCAAGCGCAAACGCCAAGACAAGTTGGGTGAATTGCTACCCAAAGCAGAGATAGTCTAATTCCTCATTACCTGATGTCAGGTAATGGTTAGAAAATAGGCTGCTGCCTCACACAGAAAGTTGCATTTCAAACAGGAGGCAGCAGCCCGAATATTAGGGTTCCCGAACTAGGACTGGGAACAAAATTAGTCTAGGAAAGAGTATACACTCCTACAACCAGGACTTCAAACTCATGGGATTAGTCAAAAATTTCTCAATCGGCATTCTCGGTACTGGATTCATGGTGCTGGCAACAGCAGCCCAAGCCAATGCTGTAACATTAACTTACGACAGAAGTATCGGTAGTCCTGGCTTCGGCCCTGGAGAACTGTTTGTCCCCCAAGGGATAGCAGTGGATAGCCAAGGAAATACCCTCATAGCTAACGGACGCGGTATTAACCCGGCGGATGGTAGTCCTAACTTCGACCTTGGTAACAAAATTGAAATATTTAATCCTAGCGGTCAGTATATTGGAGCAATTGGCTCCGGTGGCACAGGGCCTGGGCAGTTTGACGAGCCAACAACTGTAGACTTCAATCCAGTAACAGGGGATCTGTATTCAGGTGATGTTTACAACAACCGCATCAATCAATTCGATCCTCAGGGTAACTTTATTAGATCCTTTGCAAACGGAGATTTTACTCCTCGCGTAAATGATCGGATTTTCTTTGGGCCATCTGGTTTGACATTTGACGAAACTGGCAACGTGTACGTTGGTGATTTTAACGGCGAAAGAATCCTTAAATTCACACCTGACGGACAGCCACTTGGTGTCATTGGTGGCACTCTGGGCACTGCACCTGGGGAATTCCAAGGTGTAGCAGGTGTGAGAATTTCCCCAGTTAGTGGAAATATCTTTGTAGCTGACCAGTATAACAACCGCGTTCAAATACTCGATCCAACTGGTAATCCTCTGTTGGCATTTGGTTCAGCAGGTAGCGAACCTGGACAGTTTCTTCAGCCAATTGGCATCGAAGTGGACGACCAAGAGAATATTTATGTAGCTGATTCTATCAATAGCCGCGTTCAGGTGTTTGATAAAAACGGTAACTTCTTGACTTCCTTCGGTCAACCAGCCCTAGATGCATCAGGTAATCCTGTACCGCCTCCAGCATTAACCGGCCCTCCTTTTGGCGACCCCCTCGACCTCACTCCCGGCAGATTTAACTGGACGGGTGGCACAACCCTCAAAGATGACAAGCTTTATGTGGGCGATTTCTTCCAAGGTCGCGTCCAAGTGCTAAATATAGAAGACAAAAAGCAGGTACCGGAGCCAAGTTCAGCACTGAGTTTAGCATTGCTCGGACTTGGGGCTGCTACCGTCACATTGCGGAAACGTGGACAACAAAAGCCAGTCTTCAGTTTAGAGAAGTAACTGGAAAAACAGTGCTTAGTTCTCATGCTTGACTAACAGTTTCGTAGGGTGCGTTATGCCCTTGGCTAACGCACCATCTCAATAAATTCAGTGCTACACTCTCGGCGGTAAGACACTTTACGATAACTTCAAGTTATTAAATCCGGAACAAGGGAGATAAAAACTGGATACAACTAATAAAGCCAGCATTATCAAGGTGCTTTTAGGACATTAAGAGTTCATGCAAATTCTGATTTATTCATACAATTATCATCCAGAGCCAATTGGTATTGCCCCTTTGATGACTGAACTAGCAGAAGGGCTGGTAAAGCGAGGGCATCAAGTGCGGGTAATCACAGGTATGCCTAACTATCCTCAACGTCAGATTTACGATGGATATCGAGGGAAATTATACGTTACTGAACAAAAAAATGGTGTGACTATTCAGCGTAGTTATTTGCGGATTAAGTCTAAACCTAACCTTATAGATAGGCTACTTCTAGAGTTAAGCTTTGTTTTTACGAGTTTGCCACAAGCGCTTAAGGGTGAGCGACCTGATGTAATACTCTTAACAGTGCCGCCGTTACTAGTTTGCTTACCTGCAATCTTAATCGGTTGGCTATACAACTGCCCAGTAGTACTAAATGTGCAAGATATCCTCCCGGAAGCTGCTGTGCGTGTTGGGCTTATTAAAAATAAGTTGATGATTAAGGCTCTGGAAGCTTTAGAGAAGTTTGCCTACCGAACTGCACATACCATTAGCGTGATTGCCGATGGCTTTGTAGATAATTTAATAAATAAAGGTGTACCTGCTAATAAAATTGCCTGCATTCCAAATTGGGTGAATCTAAATTTTATCCGCCCTTTACCGAAGGAGAATAACTCCTGGAGGGCTACCCATCAACTTGATGGTAAATTTGTAGTGCTTTATTCAGGTAATATTGCTCTGACGCAAGGTTTGGAGACAGTAATAGAAGCAGCATCTCGCTTGCGTCATCTAAAAGAAATTGTTTTTGTCATTGCCGGCGAATCCCAAGCCCTGGAAAGGTTGCAAAAACATTGTCTTGCTTGTGGTGCAGATAACGTTTTGCTTTTACCATTGCAACCGCGAGAAAAACTACCACAAATGTTAGCAGCCGCAGATGTCGGCTTGATTGTGCAAAAAAGCAATGTGATTTCCTTCAATATGCCTTCTAAAATACCACTGCTGTTAGCCAGTGGCCGCCCAATTGTGGGTTCAGTTCCCGCCACTGGGACTGCTGCCAAAGCCATCAAAGAAAGTGGTGGCGGCCTTATCGTTGAGCCAGAGTCAGCAGATGCTTTAGCTGCGGCAGTATTGGATTTATATAATCAGCCGGAATTAGCAGCACAGTTAAGCTGCAAAGGAAGAAAGTTTGCAGTAGAAAACTATTCCTTTGAGCAAGCGCTAGATCGGTATGAAGAGTTATTTTATGATGCGATCGCCAAAGAAGCAACAACTTTGGATATCTTGCCTGAATTGAGTTCTAAGGAATCACTTGTTGATCAAGAGCTTTTGGTACATACCTTGCCCCTTGTGCGCGTGGTATCTCAAAGACTAATGACAAATGACTAATGACAAATGACTAATGACTAATTCAGATCAGCTTAAAAAAACTGACCAAAGCTTGATCGCCCTACTTAGCGATCGCATATCATTATTAGCAGCATCAGAACAACCTTCTTTAGATGAACAACTGGCTAATGTGGCTCCCTTCCTCGCTCAAGCTGGTATTCCTGAGTCTGTTTGGGCAAGTGTAGTAAATAGTTGCCATGCTACTCTGATTCCTAAATCTGCAACAAATCATATCACTCCCCGACAAATTACCATCATCGGTGGACGCGGCAGGATGGGAAGATTATTTAAAGAGCAGCTTTCGCTAGTAGGTAACAATGTTAGCGTTCTTGAACATGAAGATTGGGATTATGCAGATCAACTGTTGAGTCAGGCAGACTTAGTATTAGTAAGCGTTCCCATTGAATATACAGTTGATGTTATTAAGCGTGCAGCTAAATACCTTGCCCCAACTACAGCTTTGTGTGACATCACGAGCGTAAAGATTCAGCCAACTCAAGCGATGCTCGAACACCATTCTGGCCCAGTCATGGGTTTACATCCAATGTTTGGGCCAAATATCAAATCGTTTTTGGGACAAAAAGTGGTAGTGTGTCCAGGCCGAAACGATGAATCATTTCAATGGTTATTAGAGTTTCTTAAAAGTAAGGGTGGAGAATTGATTGTTTGCACGCCTGAAGAACATGATCAAATGATGGTGATTATTCAAGCGACGCAGCATTTTTGTAGATTTAGTCTTGGTGTTTTCTTAGCACAAGTAAAAGTGGATATAGAGCAGAGCTTAACAATGTCAACTCCTAACTACCGTCAAGAAATTGATATTGTTAAACGTTTGTTTTCTCAAAATCCTAACTTATGTGTTGATATTATGCTAGCTACAGAAGAAAGGTGTAATACAATTAGCTTTTTAGCTAAAACTTACAGCCGTTTGGCGAGACTCGTAGCAAGGAAAGATAGAGACGCATTAATTCAAGAATTTGAAAATACCCAAAGCTTTTTTGAAGAAAAGATTAACAGTTTTATACAGCCTTTAAATACAACGGCTCTCCAACGAGATTTCAAACCCCAAATGCACACAAATATGAGCATTTGAAGAACACAAGCTATGTTGATAGACATTTTTCATGATACCGTTTGCCCTTGGTGTAGAATAGGGAAAAAGCATCTGTTTGATGCACTGGCACAATGGCCAGAAAAAGAAGTAGATATCCGGTGGCATCCATTTATTCTCGATAATACTATTCCTGCTGACGGATACGAGTTTCGCAGTTTTATGCAAGATAGAAAAGGTATAAAAGCCCAAGAACTACAATATCTATTTGATTCTACGCAACATGCAGGTGAGGCGGCTGGAGTCAAGCTAAATTTTAACAAAATCCGTTTAGCTGTCAATACTAAGCTTTCGCACCACCTGATTGCACTTGCACCAGCAAAGGTAAAAAACGATGTTGTAGAAGCCATTTATAAAGCTTACTTTGAAGACGGTTTGAACATTGGAGATATCGACGTTCTAATTGCCATCGGGAAAGATTACCAAATGGATTCTAGGGAATTACGGTTGCAATTGAGTGATGATACTGGGCTTAAAGCTTTTGTAGCTGAATCAATATTTGCTAGGCCTAATGGCATCAACAGCGTACCGTTCTTTATCATCAATAATAAAGTCAAAATAAATGGTTCTCACTCGGTAGAAATATTTCTTCAAGCTTTGAATCGTGCCGCACTTATAGATATATCAGCAAAAACATGGTAGTTGACATTAAGCAAAAAAGTAAATTTAGTCTGCAACCAATTCATCAACGGGTTGCGGTTACTTTTAACTATGAGGTTCACTTCACCCAAAATTTATTTGAGTTGAAAAACCCCACCTTAGCTCAAGTGATTACAGCAGATGGGGAGAAAAAGCCGAAGAAAGTTGTAGCGATAGTAGACGCAGGAATATTGCAGCATCAACCGGAATTGGTTAAGCAATTAGTAGCGTATACCAAGTTTTATGCAGAGATACTAGCGATCGCAGCCGAACCGATGATAATTTCGGGAGGAGAAGCTGCTAAAAACGATCGCACTTTAGTAGATCAAATTCAGCAACAGATTGAAGCAGCCGGATTATGTCGCCATTCTTATGTGTTAGCGATCGGGGGCGGGGCTGTATTGGATTTGGTAGGATATGCTGCTGCAACTGCTCACCGGGGAATTCGCCTAATTCGGATTCCGACGACGGTGTTAGCACAAAATGATTCTGGGGTTGGCGTAAAAAACGGCATCAACGCCTTTGGTAAAAAGAACTTTCTCGGCACATTTGCGCCACCTTACGCAGTTATAAATGATTCTGCCTTTTTGACAACCCTAGACGATCGCGATTGGCGTTCTGGAATCGCAGAAGCCGTCAAAGTGGCGCTGATTAAGGATGCTAACTTTTTCGATTATATCCACTCTCACAGCGCAGCCCTTGTGCGGCGAGACATGGATACCATGCAACAGGTTATCTATCGTTGCGCCCAGTTGCACCTAGAACATATTGCCAATAGTGGCGATCCTTTTGAAATGGGTTCGTCTCGTCCCCTGGATTTTGGACATTGGGCGGCTCATAAACTGGAGCATTTGACAAATTATCGCTTACGTCATGGCGAAGCAGTTGCGATCGGTATCGCTTTGGATAGCACTTATTCCTATTTGGTAGGATTGCTGGATTGCTCACAATGGCAAAGGATATTAAGTACTTTATCGGCGCTGGGTTTTACATTGTATGTGCCAGAACTGGTTGAGAAGTTATCACAAATGGAACATCCCCATTGTCTGTTTCGGGGTTTAACTGAGTTCCGCGAACATTTGGGTGGAGAATTAACTTTAACCTTGCTACAACGCATTGGAAAAGCAATTGAAGTTCACCAAGTGGATTTATTGTTGTACAGACAAGCAATATCATTGTTGCGCGAGTTTTAGGATTCTTTTTTGTGGTAATTGAGGGGTGCATTTTAAATGCATAAATGCTTCTCTACGAGACGCTACGCAAATGCTTTCCCGCAGGGTAGGAGTAGGGGCGCAAGGCATTGCGCCCCTACATTGTGTAGCCGCGATTTCTAATCGCTTAGTATATTTGCTACTAATTTTTGAGATGATCTACCACCTTTGAGGGAAGCGAAGAATTTTAAACAGCGTTATCAGAAAATTTACTATAAGAGCAGTATAAAAAGCGAATAAATTGACACCTAATCGAAAAATTATTCAATGTACTACCTGCTTAATATCTAGTACTCTTAAATAAGAAGTAAAAAGTTTTTTATTACATCTTTTAAAACGAGTACGCAGATTTAGATAGTTGGAATTAAATTGACATAAAATTATCTGAATTTGTTTGTAATTATAAATAGTTATCAATAATGATTAATGGCTGCTGACTAATAAACATTTCAGAGGAATTCCCTATGATTTTTGATTCTCGTTCCTACAAAACCTCTGGCGGTGTAATTGTTTCTCGCTCCATCACTGAAGTTAAGATGGACATTGCCCTAGAAGATATTCTATTTCGCTTAAATTCTCAGCGTGGGGGTTTGCTAAGGAGCAGCTACGAATATCCGGGTAGATACAAGAGATGGGCGATCGGATTTGTCAATCCACCATTGGAATTAACTACACAGGGAAATGCTTTTACGTTGATAGCGTTGAATGAACGCGGTCGGGTACTTTTGCCATTACTATTAGAGTGCTTATCCAACTCAATACAACTTGAAAAACTTACCCTAGATAAGAACAATCTTGTAGGCTTTGTTAAACCTACAAAAAAATTGTTTACTGAAGAAGAACGCAGTAAGCAACCTTCCGCATTTACAGTTGTCCGCGAAATCCTATATACTTTCTATAGTCAAGAAGACGAGCATTTAGGATTGTATGGTGCGTTTGGTTACGACTTGGTTTTGCAGTTTGAACCAATTAACCAGCGTCTAGAACGTCCTGCGGATCAACGAGATTTAGTACTTTATCTACCTGATGACTTGATAGTTGTTGACTACTATCAACAACGCGCATTTCGTCTACAATATGAGTTTGAAACAGCGCATGGCAGCACTAAGAATCTGCCTCGAACAGGTGAGTCTGTAGACTATCGCGGTAAACATCTTCTCCCAACTCAAACTGCTGACCATAAAGTAGGCGAGTATGCGAAAAAAGTTGAGGCTGCACTCGATTACTTCCGCCGAGGCGATTTATTTGAAGTAGTTCCTAGTCAAAACTTTTTTGAAAGCTATGAAGACCAACCCAGCAAACTATTTAACACCTTAAAGGAAATAAATCCTAGCCCTTATGGATTTATTTTTAATCTAGGTGGAGAATATTTGATTGGCGCATCTCCAGAAATGTTTGTGCGGGTTGAAGGTAGGCGGGTTGAAACCTGTCCCATTAGTGGGACTATTAGCCGGGGACAAGATGCTCTTGACGATGCCGTGCAAATTCGGCAGTTACTCAACTCACACAAAGATGAAGCTGAGTTGACCATGTGTACTGATGTCGATCGCAATGACAAATCCCGAATCTGCGAACCTGGTTCGGTACAAGTGATTGGTCGTCGCCAAATAGAATTATACAGCCACCTGATTCATACAGTAGATCATGTTGAGGGGACACTGCGATCGCAATTTGATGCCTTAGATGCCTTTCTTTCGCATACATGGGCAGTTACAGTCACAGGCGCACCCAAAAAAGCCGCAATAGATTTTATTGAACAGCATGAACGTAGCGCCCGACGTTGGTATGGTGGAGCAGTTGGTTATTTAAATTTCAATGGGAATTTAAATACTGGATTAATTCTGCGGACAATCCGGTTAAAAGACTGCATCGCCGAAGTGCGAGTTGGTGCTACCGTCCTTTATGACTCCATACCCCAAGCAGAAGAACAAGAAACAATTACCAAAGCTGCTGCTTTATTTGAGACGATTCGTCGTGTAAAGGAAACGAGTCAGAAAATTGATGAGTCCAGTTCTCTAAAATCAACTAAAATCCTTCCAAGTGGAGCCGATGGCAAACGCATCTTACTAATAGACTATGAAGACTCATTTGTTCATACCCTAGCCAATTACATTCGCCAAACTGGTGCAACTGTCACCACACTGCGTCATGGTTTCTCAGAATCGCTATTCGATACAGAACGCCCTGACTTAGTTGTTTTATCTCCTGGCCCTGGTAGACCAAGTGATTTTCAGGTTCCCCAGACAGTCGGCGCTCTTCTTCATCGCAAAATTCCTATTTTCGGAGTTTGTCTGGGACTGCAAGGCATTGTCGAAGCTTTTGATGGACAATTGGGAGTTCTCAACTATCCCCAACATGGTAAATCCTCAAGGATTTTCGTCACCGATTCTAATTCTGTCACCTTCAAAAACTTACCACAATCTTTTCCAGTCGGTAGATATCACTCATTGTTTGCCCTACCACAACATTTGCCAAAAGAACTTAAGGTGACAGCGATTTCTGATGACGACGTAATTATGGGCATTGAACATCAGACACTTCCCATCGCCGCCGTTCAGTTTCATCCAGAGTCAATCATGACTCTAGCGGGAGAAGTCGGTCTGGAAATCATTAAAAATGTGGTACGTGCATATACAACGAAAGAGTCATTAGTCATTGGTCATTAGTCATTGGGGATTGGGCATGGGGCATGGGGCATTGGCAATTAGTTATTTTTTCTTGCTTCCTCTGCTTCCCCTGCTCCCCCTGCTTCCCCTGCTCCCTCATCTCCCCACTCCCCACTCCCCACTCTTCTAGCATTTTATGACTAACCGAGCTGCCCCTCCCCGCCATATTCTTGAAGAAATTGTGTTGCATAAAAGGCAAGAAGTTGCACAGATGCAGCAAGAATTGCCTTTAGCCTCCTTGCGACAACAGTTAAATACAGCCCCGACTGTACGAAATTTCTTGAATGCTTTGCAAGAAAATCCTAACCAGCCTAGCTTAATTGCCGAGGTAAAAAAGGCATCGCCTAGCCGTGGCATTATCCGCGCAGACTTTGATGCAGTAGCTGTTGCTCAAGCTTATGAGCGAGGTGGTGCAGCTTGTCTATCAGTCTTGACTGACCAAAAGTTTTTTCAGGGCAGTTTTGATAATCTGCGAAGGGTGCGTAAGCAAGTAGCATTACCCTTACTGTGCAAGGAGTTTATCATTGACCGCTATCAAATTTATTTAGCACGAACAGCAGGTGCGGATGCAGTCTTGTTGATTGCTGCCATTTTATCAGATCAAGAACTTCAGGCTTTTTTGCAACTAATTCATGATTTAGGCATGAATGCACTGGTAGAAGTCCATACCTTGGCTGAACTGGATCGAGTGTTAAAGCTTGATGACTTACATTTAGTAGGAATTAACAATCGCAATTTAGAAGATTTTACCCTTGATTTAGGCACAACACAGCAACTTTTAGCACAGCGCCAACAACAGTTACAAAGTTTGGATATTACCGTCGTCAGCGAATCTGGACTGTATACACCTGCTGATTTATCTCTTGTCGCTGAGGCTGGTGCGCGTGCGGTTTTAATCGGAGAGTCTTTAGTTAAACAAAGCGATGTCGAGCAAGCTGTGCGTAGTTTGCTAAGACTTGATTCTCCCTAACCCTCCTTCAAAATTAAAGCAAGCCTTTCTAAGGCGGTTAGGTGAATCTTTGGGAAAATAGGTTTCTTGAGGAATCTGGGTAAAGGGGACATTTAAAGGGCAAAATTCCCTTTTCCCTTGCCCCTTGACCCTTTCTTTATTCCCTAACGGAGCTAAAAGCCTCATTCACGAGTATCAAAGACTCGTTAACGGAGCTAAAAGACTCATTCACGAGTATCAAAGACTCGTTCACGAGTATCAAAGACTCGACGACAACAAATCTAGCGTGGGCATCGCTAATTGCTAAGTGTAAATTATTCCAAAACTATTAACCAATCATTAACTATTTTTCAGAATGACTTGTATCTCCGATTCCTTTCAAACTTTACGTGATCGCCAACGGTGTGCTTTAATCCCCTTTATCACAGCAGGCGATCCTAACTTAGAAACCACTGCCGAAGCTTTACGTATCTTAGATCGCAATGGTGCAGACTTCATCGAGTTGGGCATTCCCTACTCCGACCCTCTAGCAGATGGACCTGTGATTCAAGCAGCAGCAACCCGCGCTTTGCAAAATGGCACAAAATTAGAGCAAGTGCTAGAGATGTTGCACGTAGTGATTCCTAGCCTAAAAGCGCCAATAATTCTATTTACTTATTACAATCCCATTTTGCACCGAGGTATTAAGCCATTTTTAGGAAAAATTGCCGCTGCTGGCGTGCGAGGCTTGGTAGTGCCAGACTTACCCTTAGAAGAAGCAGAAGAATTAATCCAAACTGCTGCATCTTTCGGAATTGAGGTAATTTTGCTCGTAGCTCCTACCAGTTCTCAAGATAGAATTGAAGCGATCGCTCGTCAATCTCAAGGTTTTATCTACCTGGTAAGTGTCACAGGTGTTACAGGTGTCCGCGCTCAAATCCAAGAACGCGTAAAAGATTTAATTACCGATTTGCGGAACGTCACCGATAAACCTATCGGCGTTGGTTTTGGTATTTCAGGGCCAGAACAAGCACATCAAGTAAAAGAATGGGGCGCAGATGCGGTGATTGTTGGCAGTGCCTTCGTTAAAAGATTAGCTGAAGGTAGCCCAACTGAAGGACTGCAAGCTGTGGAACAACTCTGTCGAGAACTTAAAACAGCCATTACAGAAAGTCTGCGTGAAAGTCCATCTCTTCAAGGAGTGGGGAGTAGGGAGTAGGGAATAGGGAATAGGGAATAGGGCATTGGACAATAATTAATATTTCTTCTTCCCCTGCTTCCCCTGCTTCCCCTGCCTCCCCTGCCCCCTCTGCCCCTCTGCTTCCATTAAGATAATGAAATCCCTGCTGAAATCTGTCAAAATATTAATTTATAGCGTACTTCTAGTTAGCACCTGTGCGCTTACAGTCTTCGCAAATGATCGTCTTGACAAGGGACAATACAAATACGATTGGAATCACAATGTTGTAGGACAATACGCTCACCTAGCTGTAAGAAAGAACGTAACTGACCTAACATCAGCAGAGAAAACAGCCTTTGTCAAGGCTATCAAAACCTTAAAAACTGTAATACCCGCAGGTAGCAAGCTCAGTATTTACGACCAATTCGTTGCTGTACATATAGGAGCAACACGCCTAATTCATAATTATAAAGGGCATTCCAATGGTTCCGTTCAAGAACTTGCTCATGAAAATGCCGCATTTTTCCCTTGGCATCGAGAATATATCCGCAGATTTGAACAAGCTCTGCAAGCAGTAGACCCAACTGTTACTCTGCCATACTGGGATTGGACTGACCCCAAAGCACTTGATGTAATTTTTAACGATGACTTTCTTGGTTCTAACGGTCAAGGAGTAACCATCAAAATTCCAAATCAAGGAAACTTTACAGGCGGCGCTGTACCTGGGGCTTTTTCTGCTGCAAATGGCTGGGTTATGAATCCAGCATTAAACATTGACCAAGATACCGGAACATCATTAGGTACATCACTTGTTCGCTTTCTACGACTACCTCCTGCCAGTGATTACCCTGTGCCCAAAAAAGATGTTGAGCGTGCCCTGAGTCTTAATAACTATTCTCTATTTCGCCCCGCTTTGGAAGGATTTATCTCTGTAGATGAGCAGGGCAAAGTCACCCCAGGAGGATTCCTACATAACTATATTCATGGTTTTGTCGGTGGGGTACAGATAGACGCAAGCACAAGACCTGTAAAGTTTAAGGGTCTAGGTACCATGAGCAATATACCAAGTTCGCCATACGACCCAGTATTCTGGTTGAATCATGCAAACGCAGACCGCCTCTGGGCTGAATGGCAAGAGAACGGTCATCAAGGTAGCGATTTTTATCCTGCTAATGGTCAGGCTTACGGACACAATCTTAAAGACCTAATGTGGCCTTGGGATGGGGGTATGTCTACCCCCAAAGCTACGCCGTTAGGAGATTTACTATCCCTATTACCAAATTTTGACTCTAAAGATTTGGTGCGCCCCATAGACGTTTTGAATCACAGAAAACTGGGCTATAGCTACGAAACCCGCGAAAGAAAAACGCAAAGAAGATTTTAGTGTCATGAGTTCTCAAAAGTTATACCAATTGGAAAAAAGAATGCGACAAATAGACCATTTGTAGAGACGCGATTCATCGCGTCTTTACCCAAGGATATGTTGCAATCATTAATTGAATTGGTATTAGAACGAAAGCAAAAAATACTCGAACATAAAAGGATTTTAACCAGTGGTAAGCATACAAGAAATTAAGACTGCAACTGTTCAACCAGATTCTTTGGGCAGGTTTGGAAAATTCGGCGGTAAATACGTCCCAGAAACCTTAATGCCTGCATTAAGTGAGTTAGAAGCGGCGTTTCAACAATATCGCAACGAGCCGAGTTTTCAAGCAGAACTACAAAACTTACTGCGCGATTATGTGGGACGACCCAGCCCATTATATTTTGCTGAACGCCTGACAACAAACTACGCTAGACCAGATGGTACAGGGCCGCAAATTTATTTAAAGCGCGAAGATTTAAATCATACAGGCGCTCACAAAATTAATAATGCTTTGGCTCAGGTGTTGCTAGCTAAACGCATGGGCAAGCAACGGATTATTGCAGAGACAGGTGCAGGGCAACACGGCGTAGCGACTGCAACTGTATGTGCTAGGTTTGGTTTGAAATGTGTGATTTACATGGGCGTTCACGATATGGAACGCCAAGCCTTGAACGTGTTCCGCATGAAGTTAATGGGAGCAGAAGTTAGTCCAGTGGAGGCAGGTACGGGAACTCTCAAGGATGCAACTTCCGAAGCAATTCGGGATTGGGTGACAAACGTGGAAACAACCCATTACATCCTGGGTTCTGTTGCAGGGCCTCATCCCTACCCAATGATTGTCCGTGACTTCCACGCGGTAATTGGTGTAGAAACTCGCGCTCAATCCCAGGAGAAATGGGGAGGATTACCAGATATTCTACTGGCTTGCGTGGGTGGAGGTTCCAATGCGATCGGCTTATTCAATGAATTTGTCCATGAATCTTCGGTGCGACTAATCGGAGTGGAAGCGGCGGGTGAAGGTGTAAATACAGAAAAACACGCTGCTACCTTGACAAAAGGAAGAATAGGTGTACTACACGGTGCAATGAGCTATTTACTTCAAGATGATGATGGTCAAGTCATCGAAGCCCATTCAATTAGTGCCGGATTAGACTATCCCGGCGTTGGCCCTGAGCATAGTTATTTAAAGGATCTTGGTCGCGCCGAATATTACAGTGTTACCGATAAACAAGCATTAGATGCATTTCAAAGGCTGTCGCAACTAGAAGGAATTATCCCAGCCTTAGAAACTGCTCATGCGATCGCATATCTTGAAACCCTTTGTCCTCAGTTAAAAGGCAACCCCCGCATCGTCATCAATTGCTCTGGCAGAGGTGACAAGGATGTGCAAACCGTCGCCAAAGTTCTAATTCCTTAATTTTCTCTTCTTGTCATTTGTCCTTTGTCATTTGTCCTTCGTGAATGACCAATGAATATGATCGCTGTAACTAAAACCCCACTTGACAACATCCCCGTCACTTCTGAGTTATACAACTGGCCAGGTTTATTGCAACAGTTGTTTGCTCGGCAATCGTTGACGGTTTCCCAAGCTGCGGATCTGATGCAAGGTTGGCTCACAGATGCCATTCCCGATGTCCTCTCAGGAGCGATTTTAGCCGCAATTCAAGCTAAAGGCGTATCCGCCCAAGAATTAGTAGGCATGGCCAGTGTCTTACAATCCCAATCCCCACCCCTTGTACAGACGCGATTAATCGCGTCTCCCCTAATTGACACCTGTGGAACTGGTGGAGATGGCGCTTCCACCTTTAATATTTCTACTGCTGTTGCTTTTGTTGCCGCCGCCGCCGGGGTAAAAGTTGCCAAACATGGCAATCGTTCGGCATCCAGCAAGACTGGTTCAGCTGATGTGTTGGAAGCTTTGGGTATAAATCTCAACGCCACTCCAGAAAAAGTACAAGCCGCAGTGGGTGAAGTTGGAATCACCTTTTTGTTTGCTCCAGGCTGGCATCCTGCACTTAAGGCGATCGCTACTTTGCGAAAAACTTTGAAAGTGCGGACTGTTTTTAACTTGCTCGGCCCGCTAGTAAATCCCATGCGGCCAACAGGGCAAATTATTGGTGTCAACGATCCGCTTTTACTAGAGGAGATTGTGCAAGCTTTATCCCAACTGGGATGTCAGCAAGCGATCGCACTCCACGGACGCGAACGTTTAGATGAAGCTGGTTTGGCAGATGTGACTGACTTAGCTGTACTCCAAGATAAAAAAGTGCGTTCTCTAACGCTTAATCCTCAAGAACTTGGTTTGAGTTTTGCACCGACTGCGGCGTTATGCGGTGGAGATGTCCAAGAAAATGCGGAAATCTTAAAGGCAGTTTTGCAAGGTAAAGGTACGCAAGCGCAGCAGGATGTAGTCGCTTTAAATACAGCCCTCGCACTGCAAGTTGGTGAAGCCATTCACGGGGAAACTGATGTTTTAGCAGGTTGTGTCAAGGGTATTGTTCTTGCTAAGGAAATTCTGCAAAGCGGCGCGGCTTGGACAAAACTAGAACAACTTGCTGAATTTTTGCACGAATGACCAAGGTAAGGGCACAGAATTGCTGTGCCCCTACGAACGAACTGTATTACACCCAAAAACTATACGGAAGGAAAACTAGATGATTATCATACTTAAAACAGGTACGCCTGTTGAAGAAATTACTCGCATCAGCCAAGAACTGAGTGAGACTTGGGGAGTCACGGTAGAAAAAAGCGTTGGCACTCATAAAGTTGTGCTGGGGCTAATTGGTGATACCGTTAGCATCGATAAATTACAGGTTCAAGAATTCAGCCCTTGGATTGAGCAAGTATTACGGGTGCAACAACCTTTCAAACGCGTCAGTCGAGAATTCCGACATGGAGAAGCCAGCGAGGTTGTTGTACCTACACCTAACGGTGATGTCTATTTCGGCGAACGTCATCCCATCGTAGTGGTAGCCGGGCCTTGCTCTGTTGAAAATGAAGCGATGATTGTCGAAACAGCAAAACGGGTGAAGGCAGCAGGAGCAAAGTTTCTGCGTGGTGGAGCCTACAAACCCCGCACTTCACCCTATGCATTTCAAGGTTATGGTGAAAGCGCTTTAGATTTATTAGCAGCAGCGCGGGAAGCTACTGGTTTAGGTATCGTCACAGAACTTATGGATGCTGCCGATTTATCAGCAGTGGCGAGAGTAGCTGACATAATCCAAATCGGAGCGCGAAATATGCACAACTTCTCGTTGCTCAAAAAGGTAGGCGCTCAAGATAAACCCGTCTTACTCAAGCGGGGGATGTCTGCCACAATTGACGAGTGGCTGATGGCAGCAGAATATATTTTGGCATCTGGAAATCCCAATGTGATTCTTTGTGAACGGGGAATCAGAACCTTTGATGGCAAATATGCTCGGAATACTTTAGATTTATCGGTGCTTCCGGTGTTGCGATCGCTTACCCATTTACCGATTATGATCGATCCTAGTCATGGTACAGGTAAGTCTGAATATGTGCCATCAATGGCAATGGCTGCGATCGCAGCTGGTACAGATGCCTTAATGATTGAAGTTCACCCCAACCCAGCTAAGGCTTTATCCGATGGGCCTCAATCTCTCACTCCTGATAAATTTGACCGCTTAGTTCAAGAAATGTCAATTCTAGGTAAAGTAGTCGATCGCTGGTCTACACCTGCATTTGATAAGATTGGTGAAAACCGCATTCTCTTAACGCCAGAACTATCAAAGTAGATAGAGCGAAATCTTAGACGATTTTTTGCAAATGGTTAAACCTGATCAACAAATTCTTTAATCTAAAAAATCTGTTGATCAGGTCTTTTTCAAAAAAGTATAGGATATCGAGCAATACGCTTGGGTTAAACCCAGATTTCTCCCCCTGCTTCCCCTGCTTCCCCTGCTTCCCCTGCTCCCCCTGCCTGCCCCAACAGATAATGTTTTTTAACTGAGAGCGGGGCTATTGGGCTACCTATTCTTTTTGAGTTCGTGCATACTTCTCACAACCTTTGTTACTAAATTTCTGGGTGTAAATCTGACGCTTTCAGTTAATAGCTTATTTCTCATCCCAGGAACAACAACAGTTTTGTTATTCATTAAGCCGCGATAACCAATATTCGCAACGGTTGCCGTATCCATCATTCTGCTAACGTTAGCAATCTTTGAATCTTCCATTGCTGCTGTTTGTTGAAATTCTGATGCTGTTGGCCCTGGACAAAGAACAGTCACGCTAACACCTGTGCCCTCTAATTCATTAGCGATCGCTTCTGAAAATGATAAGACATAAGCTTTAGTAGCAAAATAAACTGCCATTAGAGGCCCTGGTTGAAAAGCAGCCGCTGAAGCGACATTTAATATTTTTCCATAGTCTTGCTCGACCATATCCTTGAGAAATAACTTTGTTAAGTGAGTCAGGCTGACCATATTTACCTGGAGCATTTGCAGTTCAATGCTGAGGTCTGTTTCGCTAAATGCTCCATAAGTACCAAAGCCAGCATTGTTAACCAGCACATCAATCTTAATGGATGCTTGCTGTAGTTCTGTGAAAATTTCTTCTGGTGATGTTGGGATAGATAAATCCTTGGCTAGAATTTTCACAGAAATGCCAAACTTCTGCGGGAATTCATCTATAATTTCAGTAAGTTTTTCTTCATTCTTATCTACTAACACCAGATTATAACTATGACGAGCAAAAATCTGGGTTAATTGATAACCTATCCCACTAGCCGCTCCTGTAATTAGAGCAGTTTTTTTTTGCCGACTTTCAGATGTTTTATTCATGCTAGAAAAATGGCGAACGTGAGTTAATTAATTTAAGTTTTATAAATTTAGCTACAGCAATATATAATTTTGCTGTAGCTATTTTTATACAGACAATAAATGATGCTATCCACCTGAAACGAGTATGCTTGAATCCAGGATATTAGACGCAAATATAAAAATCTGTATCTATATAAACAAGAGCAAGAATATTTAATCTCGTCATCAATGCCACAGCACAATTTGGTTACTATAACTGACGTACAGGCAGCACAAGAGCGAATTTTGGGAATTGCCCACCGCACGCCTGTACTGACTTCTAGAATCGTTAACGATCGCACCAATAGCCAAGTATTCTTTAAGTGCGAAAACTTTCAACGCACCGGTGCATTTAAATTTAGAGGTGCGTACAATGCCCTAGCCCAACTATCGGTAGCACAAAAACAAACAGGCGTTCTCACCTATTCATCGGGAAATCATGCCCAAGCGATCGCTTTAGCTGGACAATTACTAAACATTCCCACTACTATTGTCATGCCTGATGATGCACCTGCTGTTAAACAAACTGCTACTCGTGGCTATGGTGCAGAGATAATTTTATACAATCGCCAAAAAACAAACCGAGAAGAATTAGCCCAAAAATTAGCAAGCGATCGCAATCTCACTTTGATTCCCCCTTACGATCATCCTCATGTAGTCGCCGGACAGGGAACAACTGCTTTAGAACTGATCCAGGAAGTTGGTGAGTTGGATTTATTATTAGTTTGTTGTGGCGGTGGCGGCTTACTTTCAGGATGTGCGATCGTAGTCAAAGCACTTTTACCCAATTGTAAAGTAATCGGCGTAGAACCAGCCCTTGCCGACGATGCTACCCGCTCTTTTCACACCAAAACCCTGCAAACTGTCAAAAATCCTAATACCATCGCCGATGGTGCGCGGACTCCTAGCCTTGGTAAAATTACTTTCCCCTTAGTGCTGCATTACGTCGATGATATGGTGACGGTATCTGAAGAAGCGATTCTTCGCACCATGTTTTTCTTGTGGGAACGCCTGAAAATTGTCGTGGAACCTACCGGAGTACTTGCAGCAGCAGCCTTACTCGAAGGTGTGGTGACAGCACCAGAGGCGAGAGTTGGTGTGATTATTAGCGGTGGAAATGTAGATTTGGCGCAAGTTGGTAAATTGTTTTAAGACTTGTCGAACTCACGTTAATTAGTAGCTAGTTTGTCCGGCTTTTTTGCAGTTGACGATCGCGGCGATTTACGTCCAGAGATATCATACAGTAAACCCATCAGTGCGGGTACAACGGTGGGAGTCAAAATCGTAGAAAAAGCCAGACCACCTGTTAAGACAATGCCTAACCCCTGATATAACTCTGAACCTTGTCCTGGTAGAACTGCTAGCGGTAACATCCCCAACACACTAGTGCCAGCAGACATGAAAATCGCCCGTAAGCGATCGCTTGTCGCATTGTATAAGGATGCATCAAAATCCTCACCTGCTTGCTGGAGTTGCAAGGCGCGATCGACTAGTAGAATGGCGTTGTTCACAACCACACCTGTAAGGATCACAAATCCCAAGGCTGTAATCATATCCAATGCCACATTCATTCCCGGAATCATGTTGGCGATTACTAGGCTCAAGAGTGCGCCACTCATACCCATCGGCACTGTTGCCATAATTACTACTGGGTACAGGAACGAGCGATATAACGCCACTAGTAACAAGTAAGTAATCAAAATCGAAAATGCAAATGCAGCAGCTAATTGACCAACAGTTGTTGCTAACTGATCTGCTGAACCTGCCAGTTCTAGCCGGTAGCCTGTTGGTAAACTCGCACGCAGAGGAGCCAGAATTTCTTCTTCGGCACGTTCTACCAGGGTAGCAAGAGGAGCATCGGGTGCAAGGGAAACAGTGAGGCTAATTGAGCGCTCTAAATTAACGTGGTTAATGGCATCGGCTCCCGTTGTTTCCACGACTTCGGCAACATCCCCCAGTTGCACTTGTCGTCCTTGTGCATATAGAGACAATTGGCGCAGTTGTTCTGGTGTTTCCACAGCAGTATTTTGCAATTCCACTGAGACATCTAATTCATTTTTGCCATCAATGTAATTGGAGGCAACTTTACCACCCAATGCTGCTTCTACCATCGAACCAATTTCTGCTTCCGAAAGTCCGACTTCGGCGATGCGTTCGCGGTTGGGAATCACTTGTAATTCACCTGCACCCAATACAAAGTTTGAGCGCACATTCTGAACCCCTGGAAGCGATCGCAATTTGCCGGTAATTTGCTTTTCTAAGTCACCAATTTGGTTTAAATCAGCGCCAACAATATCGACTTCAAATTCTTTACCCGGATCGCGGAAGATAGAAATCCGCGTTGGGATTACAAAGCGGTATCCAGCAAAGTTACTACTTTGGGCGCGTAACCGATCCACCATTTCGGCGAGTCCGGTAGTGGTGGCAAATTCTGGTTTTAAGATAGTTGCAATCCCGCGCAGCGCCCCTGGACGATCAACGTACAGGATGCGATCAACTTCTGGTTGCGATCGCAGAAATTTTTGTACAGGTTCAGATTGCCGAATCGCTTCCGGTATACTGGTTCCCGGTAAAGGTTCCGCCCGTAATACAACTAAGTTACGATTTCCTTCGGGTAGATAATCGGCAGGTGGTAAAAGAAAAATACTAGTCACGAGTAAAACAATCGGAATCGACAGCACAATTAACCTGCGCCCAATCCGTTTACGTCCCAGTGACCAACTAACAGTAGCGACGAGAAAGTTTTCCAGTTTGGTTTGGAAATGACGGAAAACCGCAGAAGTTTTGGCTACCATCCGTTCAAACCAATTACCGCCCCGATATTCACCACCCTGCATCATTTGCATGGCTTCCGATTGCTTGAGGAACAATCCCGATAGCATGGGTACTAAAGTTAATGCCGCAAACAGCGAGAATACAGAAGAGGCAGAAAGTGCGATCGCCATATCGGTGTAAAGTTGCCCTGCTTCACCCGTTACCATTAACAGTGGTACAAATACCACTACGTTGGTTAAGGTGGAACCAAGCATTGCGCCCCAAACTTCCTGAGTCCCTTCAATGGCTGCCCGCATCGCACTTTTACCTTGCTGCATCTGGGTGAAGACATTCTCAATTACAACGATCGCATTATCTACGACCATACCCACTGCAAACGCTAATCCCGCCAAACTGATGATATTTAATGTGCGTCCAAATGCAGACATGACAATAAATACCATAATCAGTGTAGTGGGAATTGTAATTGCCACCACTGCAACGGTACGCATGGAGCCAAGGAACAGAACTAAGACGATAGTTGCTAACAGTGCCCCACTAACTAAGTTGCCTTGGACAAATGCTATGGATTGATTGATGTACTGGCTTTCATCGTAGTTGTAGACAAATTGAATACCTTGATTTTGCCGATCAAATTCAGTTTGCAGTGCGGTAATCTCTCTCCGAATGCCTTTAGCCACCTCTGGCACATTCGCCCCAATTTGCCGAATTACACCAATTGCTGTCCCAGGTTTGCCGTTGAACACCAACGCACCATCTTGGGGTTTGCGTCCCATCTGGACTTTTGCCACATCGCGCAAGTAAACAGTGCCCGATTGGTCGCGTCGCAACACAAAACCTTCAATTTGCGATAAATCTTGCGATCGGCTGATGGTGCGGACTCGATATTCTCGTCGTCCGAGAATTAATGGCCCACCCCGAATATCGCGGTTGTTTTCTTGAAGGACTCGCACTACATCACCAATTGCGAGATTGCGATCGCTTAATGCTTTCGGATCAACCTTCACTTCAACTTCTCGTTCTTGTCCACCCACTAACAAAAATTGTCCAGTTCCCTCGACTCGCCGCAAACGGGGAATTACCACTTCTTCTGCTAAGTCTCGATAACGGTCTGCATCCGGTTTAAATCCGTCTTTGGTATCAAACGGAATCCACATCATCGGCGAACTGTTACCACCCACCAGTTCCACACTCGATTCCTGTGCTTCTGGCGGCAAGCTTCCCACCTGCTGCAAGCGGTTGAGGACATCTACCATCCGTTCTCTAGCGTTGGCATCTTGAGCAAATTCCAAAGTGATGCTGCTGCGTCCAGCACGAGAAGTACTGGTAATTTCTTGGACACCTAGCACCTCTTCCATTTGTTCTTCAATGGGGCGGGTAATTAGGTCTTCTACTTCTGTTGGCCCTGCACCGGGATATGTAGTTGTGATCGTAATTTCCGGGCGATCGCCTCCTGGTTGCAACTCTAGGGGTAAGTTTAGTAGAGAGAATACCCCGAACATTGCCAGCAAGCAAAACAAAACAAAAGTTCCATGTCGCCAACGAACGGCGGTTTCAATAAAGTTCATATTAATTGGTAATTCAGAAAGTCATATTTAAACTGGGTTTCCAGTATTTTGAAGGAAAGGTTAAAGGAGAAAGAGACGATTCTTCCTCTTTAACCAACTTCTGCAAGAAGTCTATGGAAGTGTGGTACAACCTATGTTTTAACCAACTTTGGGGGTTTAAATACCCGCCACAAAACGTAATTGCGAATTGCGTTAGCGCAGCGTTAGCGAGTCTTCGAGCGTCATTGCGAATTGCGAATTGTTTTAAGTTGGATCAACTATCTTTACAGGCGCACCATCTTGCAATCCATCACCACCACGCAGCACAATGCGTTGACCTGTGCGTAAAGTGGGATGATAAATTGCGACATTTTTACCCATGTCAGAAACCATCTCGACTGGAATTTGTTTAGCTTTGCCGTCAGCAACTGCAAAAACTAGCCACTCGTTTTGTCTTCTGGTTAATGCATCTCGTGATACCACAAAGCTGGAGCGATTCGAGGGCATATTTAAGTTACCTGCGATCGCCATTCCTGGTATTAATCCTGACGGGGGTTTGTTAATTTGGACACGCACCATCTGGCGACGAGAGGCTGTATCGGCAGAAGGGACTACAGCAGTGATGGTGGCGCGTTGTTTCCATTGCGGTAGAGCGCGAGTTGTGAGATCGATTGTCATCCCTGGGGTAACTTTACCACTGAGTTCTTCTGGTAACTCTAGGAAAATGTCGAAGCGATCGCTTGCTACTAAGGTGACAATTTGACCAGAATTTTGGACTAAATCACCATTACTGATATGGCGAGTCTGCACTATACCCGATTCCGATGCCAGAATCCGCGTGCGCTGCTGTGCTAATTCTGCTTGAGCTAAGGTGGCTTTAGCTGCTTCTACATTTGCTCGTTGAGCGGCGATTTCTTCTTGAATCGGCCCAGCTTTCGCTTCAGCAAGTTCTGCCTCGGCTTCTAATCGTTCTCCTTGGATGTTATTCAATTGTGCTTGGGCTTCCACTAACAATCTTTGAGATAAAGCACCCTCTTTCACAAGATCGCTAGTCCGTTTCAGGTTATCCTGTGCTTCCAGTTCTCGCGCCTTCGCAGATGTGACAGCCGCTTGCCGTTGAGCAATAATTTCAGGACGAGTACCAACTTCCAAACGTGCCAGATTGCTCCGTTGTTGTGCCAGTTGCGCTCGTGCTTGGGTAATTGCCAATTGCTGATCGGTATCATCCAGTAAAGCGATCGCCATTCCTACTTTCACGCGATCGCCTGGTTGAACTGAAATTTGCTTGACAATTCCACTAGTTTGAGCGCGGATTGTTGACTGCTGAGTTGCTTCTACTTGTCCCAACAACTGGACACTTCTTGTAGCACTACCAGTTGCCAAGGCGATCGTTTCAATTGGCTTTGCAGGTGGCCCTTGTTGCTGTGCGACAGACGAGCGTGGTGCGCCGCCAGGAGCAAGCATTCGCCACAGGATAATTCCACCAGTTGCCAAAAATAGAATCAGCAATCTCCAGAACCAAGGTTTACCTGAACGAGTAGGTGCTAACTCAGAAGGCACAGAACTATCTGATTGGGTTTCAACCTTTGAAACTTCAGTTTCAGAAGTATCCATAGCGATTAACGGTGGGCTACTGAGGGTTAAGTACTAACTATTAACCGTTGAAAGTGAACAATGAATAGTCCAATGTTCGCTATCAACAGTCAATTATTTAGATAAAAGTAAATTTACGTTACCTTTTCTGTAGTTTATTGGATAAATATGACAAAGAAATGTCAAGGATAGTCATTGGTCATTAGACCTCTTGCATAAATCAAAAACGCGATAAATTATCATAAAGACGCGATAAATCGCTACAATAATGCATTGGATTCAACTATTAATTCTTTAACGCGATCGCGGGGTAAACCTAACTCTTGACTAAGAGCAGCTTCAAGTTTGCTTATATCTGTGATTGGAAATTCAAATACTATCCTTGTGAGAACTGAGTTGTTGGTTTTAACGTTCACCCGTGAAATTCCTTTTTTGGGGAGAACTTCCACTTTAATCGCTACTATCCTTTTCATAATCTGTCGTGCCGATTGAGTATCCGCTAGCAGATATTTTTTGGTGAGATTGGAGCGACTTAAAATCCGATCTCCGACAAAGCTGCTCCCCAGCCAAAAAACTAACCCAATCAACGGCAAGGACAACCAAAACACAAAGCCTAACGATCGCAACGCTTGAAAAAATTGAAGTTGCTGCATGGAAGGTATCAGGTTGAGTGTTTCCCGTCACTTTTGCGTCATCCTTTTACCTTAATCTAAAATTAGCAAGGAAAAATTACGGCAACCTGAGCAAATCTGACTTTTCACGTTATGTGGAAAAGTCCACCAAAAACCTAACCCCCTAACCC
>NZ_JAYGHD010000297.1:0-52967 GCF_034932245.1 Nostoc sp. UHCC 0251 | reverse complement strand
CGGGATGATTTTACTATTTTTGTGGGATGGGCATCTTGCCCGTCCCTTGTATTTCGGGGCGGGCAGGATGCCCACCCCACAAGAATCATCCCTTAATTCAGCAACGCCAAAAATAACTAATCATCAATGACTTTTGACTAATCCAAAATCTAAAATCCAAAATTGGTATGACTAGTATTTCTGTCGCACAAACCAGGTTGCATAACCATCGAGAGCAATTTCCCGCTTTAGCGAATAAGACTTATTTTAATTATGGGGGACAAGGGCCGATGCCCCAAAGGGCAATGGATGCCATGACTCAAACTCAAGCTCATGTTCAGCAAATAGGCCCCTTTGGTAATGAGGCGTATCGCTGGATAGCACCGCAGACTCAAGCTGCTAGAGAAGCGATCGCTTCGGAGTTACATGCATCAAGTCAAACAATTACTCTCACCCAGAATGTCACTGTTGGCTGTAATATCGCCATGTGGGGCATTGAATGGCGTGCTGGCGACCATATGCTGCTCTCGGACTGCGAACATCCAGGCGTGATTGCCACATCACAGGAAATTGCGCGGAGATTCGCTGTGGAAGTTACCACCTGTCCTCTCAAGGCGACCTTAAATGAAGGCGACCCGGTAAAAGTCATTGCCCAGCACTTGCGCCCCAATACCCGTCTTGTAATATTAAGTCATGTTTTCTGGAATACTGGTCAAGTTTTACCTCTTGATAAAATTGCCGAAGTATGCAGAAATAATCATTCCTTATTACTAATAGATGCCGCCCAATCTGCTGGTTTGTTGCCTTTAAACTTAACTGAACTGGGTGTAGATTTTTATGCTTTTACTGGTCATAAATGGTTATGTGGCCCAGCCGGTGCTGGTGGCTTGTATGTCCGACCAGAAGCACGAGAAAGCCTGAAACCTACGTTTATTGGCTTGAATGGCATTGTTGTGGATAGTCAATCTCAGCCTGTGGATTGGCTTCCAGATGGTCGACGATATGAAGTGTCTACATTAGCTTATCCGTTGTATGTTGGTTTAAAGGAAGCGATCGCTATCCATCAGGAATGGGGAACTTCACAAGAACGTTACGAGCAAATTTGTCAAAACAGTGAGTACCTTTGGCGGCGCTTGATGGCGTTACCCGATGTCAAGTGTCTGCGAACTTCTCCACCTGAAAGCGGTATAGTCTCATTCCAACTTGCAAATAATCAGCCTCAAGCTAATCTCAAGTTAGTGCAATTTTTAGAGTCGCAAAACATATTAACTCGGACAATTGCCGATCCTAGTTGTATACGCGCTACCGTCCATTACCTTACTTTAGAATCGGAAATCGACCTATTGGTTGAGAAGATTCAAGATTTTAGCAAAATTAATTAAAACTTAGGAGTGATAAGTTATCAGTCTGGGAATTATGATGTTAACTCCTACTCCTGTACAGACGCGATTAATCGCGTCTCTATAAAATGGAACGCCCAATCTTATACTTAGCCATAACTAACCACGGCTTTGGTCATGCAACCCGCATTGCTTCTGTAGCTGCGACAATTCAAAAATTATGTCCAGAAGTTCTGCTAATTCTGGTAACTACTGCCCCGCGCTGGTTGTTAGAGTGCTACATAGAAGGCGATTTTATCTATCGTCCCCGTGCATTTGATTTGGGTGTGGTGCAAACCGATAGTTTGACAATGGATAAAGTAGCGACTTTAGAAAAGTTGCTCGATATTAAGAAGCATCAAAATTCGCTCATTGCCTCAGAAGTGAATTTTATCCGCCAAAATCGCGTTAATCTCATTTTGGCAGACATTCCCTTCCTCGCTCCTGGGTTTGCCAAAGGTGCAAATATTCCTTGCTGGATGATGAGTAACTTTGGCTGGGACTTTATCTACCGAGATTGGGGAGGTGAATTTACCGCAGTTGCAGATTGGATTAGTGATTGGTATTCAAAGTGCGATCGCTTATTTCGTCTTCCCTTCCACGAACCAATGCAAGCTTTTAACAATATCACAGATGTTGGCTTAACAGGCGGTTCCCCTCGTTATTCTGCTGATGATTTACGTTCTCTTTGGGGAATAACTGCACCAGTAGAAAAAACTATTTTGTTGACCTTTGGCGGCTTGGGTTTACAGCAAATTCCTTACGATAACCTGCGGCGATTCCCAGATTGGCAATTTATTGTCTTTGATCAATCTGCTCCTGATTTACCTAACTTAGTAAAAATTAGCGATCGCAAATACCGCCCTGTAGATTTTATGCCTATTTGTGGGCGAGTCGTCTCTAAACCCGGTTACAGTACTTTTGCTGAAGCCACACTATTAGGAGTACCTATTGTTACCATACCGCGTGAAGATTTTGCTGAAGCAACTTTTATAATTGAAGGCATCACTAATTATAACCAGCATCAAATCATTACCCCATCTGAGTTTTTTCAAGGAACTTGGGATTTTCTGTGTGAGTTACCTCAATTGCCAAAGCAATATCAACCAATTGCTAAGGATGGTAATGAAGCGATCGCTCATGCTGTAATTAATTATTTCGAGTCGAATAAAGTTGTTCAAAACAACATACATTAATAAATAATGGAAGATCTGACAATAGACGAAGAAACCTTAGAATTAGCCGCTCAAGATGTGCGTCGAGTGATTGAAAGACAAAAAGAAGAGCGGCAAATTTTAATCACCCAGATGAACATCCTATTTGTCACAAACACTGCATTATTAAGTTTTCTAACTATATCTAGACTAATTGCAATATTTAGTCTTTTCAGTGTAGTAGAAATATTGTTACTACTTTTTAACTTTATGCTATTAATACGATCTTTATTGCCACGCAAATTTTTTGTCACCCCCAACCTAGAAACTGACGATTTTGAGAATAGATATTTGAAGTTTTCACCTCAAGAATACCAGTCACAGATGTTAGTTAACTTGAGAGAGACTTATAATGAAAATCAGAAGCAAGTAGAGAATATTTCTCAATCATTGACATATGCTACTTTTGTAACTGCCGGAATCGCATTTGTTGCATTGTTACATCAAGTAACAGTTTATTTCATTCCTGAACTACAAAAACTATGAATACCAACCAAGACGATATAACATCCTCTAAAAAGAGTTTACAACTGCCAGAGCCAGATCGGGCTAACATTACAGCTTTATCTCACAATCTGCCTAACACACCTATCATCCCCGATGTCCTTAAAGAGTTTGTAAATGCGGTGTTAAGTCTCTTTAGGAGAAGACATACTCAGTCTAACGATCAAGAAACCGCAGAACAACAACCAAATCAAGCAGACTGAACGGCTAATTAGCTTTTACTGTCATCAATAATTACTATTTTAAATGACTCACTACCAAAAATTACTAAAAATTTCCACCATCGGTAAATCTTTTTACAACATCACTACGAAAATTGAAGCCACAGTTGCAGAATCGGGAGTTGAAACTGGTCTTTGTACCTTATTTTTACGGCACACTTCAGCCAGTTTAGTCATCCAAGAAAATGCCGATCCTGATGTTCTTGTGGATTTAGCTAACTTTATGGCAAAACTCGTGCCAGAATCAGGCAAATACATCCACGATGCAGAAGGCCCCGATGATATGCCGGCACACATTCGTACCGCACTCACCCATACTTCTGAACATATCCCCATTAATCGTGGTCATTTGGTATTAGGAACTTGGCAGGGAATTTATATTTGGGAACACCGCCAGCGCAGTCATTTAAGAGAATTGGTTGTCCATATCTCTGGATAACTAATTATCAAATTTTATTTAAAGTGGAATTCTGGAGAGTTTAAATACTCTGGTTATCCCGCTTACGCTTTGGCTATAATTTCATAAACTCGCGGTGATATACATGAAATAAATTTCGCCGCGATCGCTTTGTCATGAAAATTAATGATGCAAAATTAACTAGATATACACTAAATAATTTGTATCAATTTGTAACTTTAAAAGTAAAGTTTATTTATGATTATTTAAAAATCAATTTATTCCGAGATAAGCTAATATGTGTTGTAAGCTGTCTGGGCTATTTCAATTAATATGAAGCAAGAACTGACACCAACTCATACTTTCCAATTGATTGATGAAATCCTTGCCCAGCAGTCTGTTAATTTATTGTCACTTAATCCCCAAAAAAAATTAATTACCAGTTTTGCAGAATTGGGAAGTTTAATTACTGAACAAGATACCGAAATTGAACTTCTGACAACCCTTCAGGAAACTCTCGGAAGTATAGTCTATGCTCAGTTACAAAACTTCCCAGAAAACATCTTCTGGGATTTTGATTTTATGGTTAGTAGTATGTTTAGGCAGGCTTTAGTAGCAGATGAGGGTGCTATTACTTTTTTAAAAGTTTTTGGTGAAAAGATGGGTTCTCTAATAGAGATGTTTGGAAGTAAAACAGAAATCCGCTTTCGTTATGTTCACGATTTTATGTATGGGTTTGAGTGGGCAAGGTGGGTACAAAAAGAGCCACAAAAACGCGCACATATAGAGCCTTTTAGTCCGGTTTTTTTAGATTATCTCCTCGTTAAAGGTAAAGAAATTTTACAACGGATTAATCATGGTCAGGTTACATCTTATAAATTATGTGACACAGGCTACCGTAATCCCTTCACTTTTTCTCGTGAACCAGAAGATGAATATCGTCTCTTAACTTGTCTTGCCCAAGAAGAACTTATCCCAGTAGCAGTGTGGAACTGGAATGCTAGCCCTGTTTGGAATAAACCTTTCCAAGAAATGCGCCAGCAATTAGCATTAAAATTAAATATTCAACCACAGAGACACTAATTAGCAATTAAAGATTAAAAATTGCTGAAGAAAATAATTATGAAAATTGCTGACTTAATTACTTGGTTTGAAGCATGGGCAAATCCCGCTTGGTGTGAAAGCTGGGATAATTGCGGCTGGCAGATTGAACCAGGAGTGTTACAGGAAAAAGCGCGGGTTTTGGTATGTTTGACACCGACTTTGGCAGTAATGCAGGAAGCGATCGCAGAAAATGCTAATCTGATATTTGCCCATCATCCCTTGATTTTTACTCCTCCCAAATCTTTACGCACAGGTGAAGCGATCGCAGAAATGGTACGGTTATCCTTCACCCACAATATTGGTATTTACACTGCTCACACAAATTTTGATCAAGTGCAGGATGGGACTGCTGACGTTCTAGCTCAGATTTTAGAACTTAAAGAAGTTACTCCTATAGAACCTACACAAGCAGGGTTAGGATATGGTCGTGTTGGTTTACTAGAGCCATTTCTAACATTGCAAGAGTTACTCGCAGCTATTCAAACGCGACTTGCTGCTCCTAATTTGATTTTTTCTCCAACTGCTGATTTACAGCAAACAATTTCACGAGTTGCTGTTTTGGGTGGTTCCGGGGCTAGTTTTATTTCAGCCGTCGCCAAAAGTGGTGCTCAAGCTTATCTGACTTCTGACTGTAAATTTCATCAGTTTCAAGAAAGCCGCGATTGCAATCTCATTTTAATCGATGCCGGACATTACGCTACCGAACGTCCGGCTTGCGATCGCTTGGTGCAAAAATTACAGTCGTTAAACCTAGATTGGGTGCAATTAAGCCAAAAAGATGAGGATTTCCGCCAGTTTTTTGCTTGATTACTTATGTTTGAATATATTTTTGGGAGACTTACTTAAAAGTTTTCCTATGTTTTAATATTTTATAATATGTACTATCTCATCATTGGTACTAAAGGTTTTTGTAACCATGTATCTCCGTAGATTAATAGATAGATGCACTTAAAGTTCATATTGTGACCGATTGTTGTGATGGAAATCACCAATTACGTGTAATGATAATCACATGATCTTCCTGTTCCATATCAATTACTAGCAGAGAAAAATGTTCCACACTTGATGTAACAATTTGTTTACTCTGCCGTAACCAAGATGATTCGCACACTCGTTGAATCTGCTTTCCAAACTGGATATCTTAGTGTTGAATCTGAGGGTTTACTCCATCAAGTGCTGGTCACCAAATGCTGGAAGGAAGAGGATTTATCAGCCCTGGCAGCCCTATACGATGCAGTTCGCGCAGGTAAAATTAAACGAGAAGCGTCCTCGTCGAACGTGCTTATGGAATTTCCGCTACCCTATAAATCTTGCTGATACTCTAAAAGAAGCAGCGGCTAATTTTCTCATGTTTCCCCTTATCCCCCCATTTCTTTTGCCCCTGAAACTTCTCACCTCTACTCCGTTGCCTTTTAATTAGCTATCATCAAGCAAAAACCTTCAAAAATCGAAACTATTTAGGTGTTATTGTTGAAAACCATCAAGGTCAGCAAGAGAATGAGTTAAGATCATATACAGATGGGTAAAAGTAAAGCCAAGTCCCCGGACTTCCCAGTAATGCCAATGATTATAAGTAGGCAAGTTAAACAACCGCAATCAACGATTGATTTGGAGTATTCTTTATTACATAATAGTAACAAGGACTCACCAGCAAATATCAACCTGGTTAGGACAGGTTCCGAATTGTTTGACTTCGATGAAGCAGACATTCCGTAGAATTGAGCCGGAGAGAGATTGAGTTCATTGCTAGAGCAACCATTGACTTATGACCCAAAAATCCCGATATTTTGACAACTACAATCAAGTCTTGGGATTGGATTATGATGCTTAGTTGTTCTTAACGGTGAAATTAACCTCTTAAAGGTGTAATGTAATGGGGTAGAACCCAGATTTTGACAGGTTTAACTACGTTGTTTAAAAAGGCAGAAACAATACATGCTACACCGCAAGATTTATCAACTCTGTTGCGATGGGCGCGAGGTATGTGTTTTCTTGCGGGACCAGCAACGCTGGATTGAACGCGCCCGCATCATCGACATAGAGGGAGATTTAGTAACCCTACGCTATGAAACAGAAGAAGAGGACGAAGTTTGTTCTTGGGAAGAAATGGTTCGCCTCGAGAGCATTGGTGCTGTAACGCAAAAACTAGCTTCAGTACCACGCGGCAATGTGGAGCCTTTGATGACTGAAGATTGTCCCGAAGCCGAACGCATCCACAACCGTTACACTGACTCAAATCCAGAATAATTAGTCATTAGTTAGTAGTCATTAGTCATTCGTCAATAGTCATTAATTAAAAATGACAAAAGATACCGGATTAATGACTATTGACTATCATTCAAACCTTCAAAAGCAGGGCAGTAACCTTCTAGAGTTACCTTAAAGTTATACAACGGGGAAGCTGGATTCCAACACCGCTGCCCCCTTTGATGTCGGCAAGTACCGCAACAGTCTACATCTGTCCATGTATAGCGATCGCTATTTTGGTTGAGCAATTCTCGTTGAGACAATCCCCTCAATACTAGTTCTTCGCCTTGCCAACGAGCTTCGATTAAACCAGTATCAGCAAATTGTCGCCAACGAGGATCGGTAGTAATCACATCCGCTAAGGTGATTGTGATTACTGTTCCCAACTCTGTCAGTTCGCCTTCATAGTTAGTTTCTGGTGCTGCCGGTTGTAAAAATGTCTCGCCGATAGGCAATTCTACTAAGGTTTCAGCCGCCGGAGAATGGATATGGTAGCGGTTTTGCAACTCCTCTAAGCTAGTCAAGTCTGCTAAGTAGGCAGGAGAACCGTGAATAAAAATGACGTGCTGTGGTCGCAAATTATGAATTAGCTGCGTAGTACCAGGGCCATCACTATGTTGAGCTAAGAGATAGGTTTCAACAGTGGTAGGTGCTAAATATTCTTTATTAACTTTTATATCAATTTTTTCTGGTAAAAGGATTAGCCAAGGGCCTGTGTCTAGTTGGCAATGCTTACCCAAATCATCTGTAGAGTCGGTAAGGACAATACAAGGTGACTTACCCACTGTGGGACGATGTTCTGCTTGTAAACGACGCACGCGGGGACGCACTCGTTCATCCCAAAATAAGGGTTGATGGCGGGCGAAGTTCTGTACAGATGGGGGGAGGTGGGGTAGGAGTTCTAGGTAAGCATCGCACCCAGTAGCGACAGCACCATCTACCCAGATATCTAAATCTCGTCCAGTGAAATGGTGATGAGAGCGTAAGAGCATTAATAGTTCTTGACCCAATCCTAAAGCAGGAGTGGGAAGAATTACAGAACAATGGTCAGCGATCGCGCGGTTAATTCGTTCTGCTAGTTGATTTTCTTGGTTGCGGCGGTGAGGATGACGGGATGTGCCATAACTGCCTTCAATAATTAGCACATCCAAGTCTAATCCTCGCAGTTCCTCTAAACGCAAACCTTCTACCAACCGCGAGTTTGACAGGAAAAAATCTCCTGTATACAGTAGCTTGTAAGTACGCTGTTTAGTGGTGTAGGTAAGAAGAATTGCCACTGCCCCCGGTAGATGCCCTGCGGGAAATAATTCTGCCACCAAACCATCTTGAAATTCCACAGGCGATCGCAACGGCAAGGCATGACAAAATTGAGAAATTTTTTCCGGGTCTTGATCTAGCCAATTCAATGGCAGCAACTTGCTGGTTACTTCGCTACCATAAATAGGTAACTTTGGAAAAGCTTTATGCAGTGCCAGTAAGCCTCTGGCGTGGTCTGGGTGGGCGTGACTAATTAAAACGAAATCTGCTGGTAGGGGCGAACTAGTTCCACGTACCGACTTAGGAAGCCCCTTCACCAGCGATGAAATATCCTCCAAACCACAATCCAACAGAATGCGGTGTGGGCCCATCTTCACCAATAAACACACGCCCTCATCGTAATGCTGGACACTATAGGGTAAACATTCTAATTCAGTACCCCCTACCGCAGCATCTACGCGAGAGGATGCCGACAGATTATCCCTCATGCTCTCCTCCCCTCAAACCTCATCATCATGGACATATCCCAAAAGCCAAAAGTTACAAAAATTTTGGTTTTGTGACTTAGGGGTAAGTTTTATCGTGCGCCCCTACACCCTGAGAATACAGATTTTTGATTGGGGAGGACGCCTCTACCAAACCCGCACTGGTTCGGAAAGGTGGACTAACCACAAGGCATCAAACTACTAGCTAAAGGATGCCTCTTGTCTATTTTCCCTTTGCAAGTTCTGAGCGCTCTTAGCCAACTTATCCTACAGGAAGTCGCCCAAGCGTCTACAGGTTTATCTCAATGTGCAGAGCCATTGCCGTGATAGTTATCTGAATCATAGAATCCATTTTTTGTGCCAAAAAACAAGCACGAAAGCGTAAATATAACTGTTAAACCAGCTAGAATCAGCTTTACATCCATTTTTTTGCTGCCCCTTACTTAAAGACTTTCCTATATTAATTTAGTGCTTCCGCAATCAAACGTAATCACTAGAAAATCTTTACTATGCTTATGTGGATTGGGCAATAGGTAAATTTACCGCAATCAGTCAGATTGTAAAACCTTTCGGTTCACCTGTCCATCCATTTAGATGTAAAGCAATATGACAGCAGGAGTAATCTTCTACATCCCCTAAAAATCCTCAGTAGTTAGGATTGGCCCACCGTTCAAATAAGCTTTTGAGGCTCTTTAGATGAAAACCTTTAATAATTTACTAAACTTTACCAAAAACGCTCTCTTCATCTAAAACTAGTCTCAACGCCAAACCCAAGTCATCACCTTAATATTAAAAACAGGAGCAATTATTTCCCAACCCCTAAATAAAAATACCTATTTTGTATGACTATCGAACGACTTCCCCAAAAACACTATCCCAAGGCTGAGATTGGGCGGCGAGGTATGGCATTAGGGCTTGATTTCCTTGGCGTCTGGTTAGTCAGTTCCCTACTTGGAGGCGGCGATATCGGTATTCAATTTGTGCAAATCCTAGTTTTTGTGATACTTTGGCTGATTTTGCGAGTGTTGGTGGTATACAACAATCAAGGGCAAAGTTTAGGGCGTTGGGCGTTCGATTTAAAAGTCTTGGAAGTTGAAGATGGGGAAGTAGTGGGCAGAATCCCAGATTTGCTCTCACTAGTGAAACGAGAGGCAATTATCGGCTTGGGTGCGCTTTTAGTATCAATTGCTCTGAGCAATATTAGAGCCAATCCCACTGCTATACTGCTAGTACTTCCCCTAGCAATTGATTGTGGGACTGCCTTCTCTGATACCCAGATGCGGCAGGCTTTACACGATCGCTATTGCGGAACTTTCATAGTTTCGTCGCGTCGTGGCTACTCGCTTGACATAAAAATTAAAAGATTAGTTGATAATATGCGGCGGAATGTGAGAAGATAGTCATTTGTGTTAATTCTCTTCAGGCTTCACTGTTTGTAAGATTATGGCTAAGAGTAAAGGTGCCCGCATTATTGTGACACTAGAGTGTACCGAGTGTCGGACAAATTCAGACAAGCGTTCTGCTGGTGTTTCACGTTATACCAGCACCAAGAATCGCCGCAACACCACTAACCGGCTAGAACTGAAAAAGTTCTGCACCCACTGCAACAAACATACTGTTCACAAGGAAATTAAGTAGAGATGAGTTATTTCCGTCGTCGCCTTTCTCCGATCAAGCCTGGAGAACCAATCGATTATAAAGATGTTGATTTACTGCGTAAGTTTGTCACCGAGCGGGGTAAGATATTGCCACGTCGGATTACTGGGCTAACATCTCAACAACAGCGAGAGTTAACATTAGCAATTAAACGTTCGCGGATTGTGGCTTTGTTGCCATTTATCAATGCGGAAGGCTAAAACAATTTTGGATTTGGAATTTTGGATTTTGGATTATAAAGAGAAGCTGCATTGAAATAAACATCTGGCTTTGTCTTTCTGAGTCCAAAATCTCAAATCTGAATTCAGAGAGTGTAAAATGGATTGCTGCATGAAAAACCCTTGGACTTAGGATTTAACACCAGTTGTAAAATCCAAAATCTAAGTTGTGCTTCCAGCGCACCAAAGGTGCGACTAAAATCTAAAATTATTAGAGTGCGAGAGTTGTGGAGAAGGGGACGCTAGTTGAATTTAGGGTTCAAGGCGATCGCCGTCTGGGCATCGTAGAACGTCCAGACGGTAAAACCCGCTGGTTTGTGGTAGACGAACGTGGTCAATCCCACAGCCTCGCGCCTAGACAAATAACTTATACAGTTACCGGACAGACGTACAAGCCCTCTGAGATTGCCAATTTTCTGGAGCAGGTCAAGCCTTATTTAGATCCATCTAGTTTAGAAGTGGCTTGGGAATTACTGGTTGAAGATGGGGAAACAGTCACCCCAGATCAAATGGCAAATTTGCTATTTTCTGAATCAGCTGGGCCTCATTCTTACGCCGCCTATTGCTTGTTATCAGACGACAAACTTTATTTCAAGCAAAAAGGAGACGCTTACGAGCCGCGAACTGCTGCTCAGGTAGCAGAACGTAAGCACCAGATAGAAGTAGAGGCGCTAAAAGCTAAGGGACAGCAGGAATTTTTAACTCGTGTAGAGCAGGCGCTCAAAGGTGAAGCAGTAGAGTGGGGACGCCACGATCGCCAGCGCTTAGAAGGGCTAGAAAAATACGCGGCGCTGCTTGCTGACACCGTGCGGACGGGAGTCAATTATGATTCCTTGGCTCGCGCTTATCCGCCAAGCGCTCCAGTATTAGAAACTATGACCATGCTGGGACGACCGACAACACCCCAAGGAGCCTTTCAACTGTTGGTAGATTTGGGTTACTGGAGTCCTTATGAAAACTTGTTCCTGCGTCGTTCTTCAATTCCGATCCAATTTCCTAATAAGGTATTAGAAGTGGCGCAACAGCGTTTGGATTTCCCGCCAATTGACTCAGATACAAACCGCCTTGATCTGACTCACCTGAAGGTCTACACCATTGATGATGAAACCACCACAGAGATCGATGATGGTCTGAGTTGGGAAGTACTCCCCGATGGTCGGGAACGTCTGTGGGTGCATATTGCCGATCCCACGAGATGGTTAGTACCCGAAGATGAATTAGATTTGGAAGCCAGAAAGCGGGGTAGTACAGTCTATTTACCTACGGGGATGGTTCCCATGTTCCCAGAGGTATTAGCGACTGGGCCAATGAGTTTAATCCAGGGACGGGTTTGTTGCGCCCTCAGTTTCGGGATTATTTTAGATACAACTGGGGGAGTTGAAGATTACAGCATTCATACCAGCTCGATTAAGCCGACTTATCGCCTCACCTACGAAGATGTAGATGAAATGCTGCAATTACGGGTACAAGCAGAACCAGAAATTGCAGCGATCGCTACTTGGGCGCAGAAGCGCAAGGCTTGGCGTTATGCTCAAGGGGCAATTAGCATCACCATGCCGGAAGCGATGATCAAAGTCAAAGATGACGAGATCAATATTGATATTTTGGACGATTCCCCGTCGCGGCAAGTAGTAGCAGAAATGATGATTGTTGCTGGCGAAGTGGCGGCTCGTTATGGTAAAGCTCATAACATACCTTTGCCCTTTCGTGGTCAGCCGCAACCAGAATTACCCCCGGAAGAAGAATTGCTGCTACTTCCCGCCGGATTCGTTCGCGCTTGCGCTATGCGTCGTTGTATGCCCAAGAGCGAAATGAGCATTACGCCTCTGCGCCATGCTGGTTTGGGTTTGGATACTTACACTCAAGCAACCTCTCCCATCCGCCGTTACAGTGACTTACTTACCCACTTCCAACTGAAAGCCCATTTGCGGGGTGAAGTTCTGCCATTTTCCGCAGATCAACTTAAAGAAGTGATGATGACTGTCACCAGCATCACCCAAGAGGTGACGATGGTAGAACGGCAAACGAATAGATATTATGCTCTAGAGTATTTACGCCGTCATCCAGAGGAAACTTGGGATGTAACAGTGTTGATGTGGCTGCGAGAAGACAGCAACTTGGCCCTAATTTTGATCGAAGATTTGGGTTTGCAGTTACCAATGGTTTTCAAACGTTCTGTGAACTTGGGCGAACAGATATTGGTGAAAGTCAGTCACGCCGATCCGCAAAAAGATATGATCCAGTTTCAAGAAATAATTTATCAAGAAGCCCAAACAGCGGCGAATTAATTCGTAATTCGTAATTCGTAATTCTTGGTGAAACACTCGCGCGTAATTGTCTTTTTTGACGATCTTTAATTAGTTGGGCATTTAGGCCCCAATCGATTCAATGACGAATTATTTTAATCTTGCTCTAACCCCTGTCGGTTAGGATATAGGGTAAATGGAATGAGGTAATAGTTGTGAATATATCTTTGACCCCAGAACTGGAGCAGTTGGTTAAGGATAAGGTTAGTAGTGGTAAATATCACTCAGTTAGTGAGGTGATGGGTGAAGCATTGAGATTGCTAGAAGAACGCGATCGCCTTCGAGATCAGCGTCTAGCAGAATTGAAAGCTAAAATCCAAGAAGGAATAGAAGCCTCAGAGCGCGGTGAAGTAGTCGATGGCGAAGAGGTATTTGCAGAAATTGAAGAAGATATCCGACGTGCTGAAGCTCAAATGCAACAAGCAGAGGGCGCTAAATAATGAGTCGGTATGTTTTAACAATTCCAGCCAAGCAAGACGTTAAGGAGATTAATCGCTATATTATCCGCTTTAATCCTGGTGCGGCTCGAAGATTCAACGAAAAATTTAAACAGCAGTGTAAATTGCTGGCTGATTTCCCTAATATGGGGCAAAGTTGCGATAATTTTATAAGCGGTTTACGGAGTTTCCCCGTAGAAGATTATTTGATATTTTATCGTCCGATTGATGACGGTGTGGAAGTTGTGCGTGTTATCAGTGGTTATCGGGATTTAGAGACAGTTTTTTTAAGTGAGGATATTCCTTAAAATTGCATTTTATCTAAGGGATTTTCCCCATCTCCTCACACCGCGCTTTTGACATCACAGCCCGAATATAGTCATTTTTACCATTAGTATAAGCCTCGCGATCGCTCCGAAAAGTTGCCGCCAAATCGCGTTTTAAAGCCTCATATCGTTTCGCCTCTTCAGGATGCCTCCTCAGATAGTCGCAAAATAGCTTGCGTTCCCAAAATTCGCTGTCAACCTCGACTATATGAACATGGTGAGTCCGTTGCTTTCCGTATGGTGGCATTCCTTTCACAAAAAACATCCGTCCAGGGCGCGGATCTTCACACCAATAAACGTATCCCAAAGATTCTAATATCGGAACAGCAGATTTCGCATTTACTAATGAACGTACTCCCACCATAATGTCAATAACTGGTTTGGCTGCCATTCCTGGTACTGCGGTACTACCAATATGTTCAATTTCCACAACTAAGTCATTGCTTAGTGCCTGCCAAATCCGCTTGGCTTCTTCTGCAAACAAAATCTGCCAACGTGGGTCATATTCGACTATATTGACCTCATCCATAGGTGAAAATAATTGGTTCTTCAGCGATCGCAGTTGGTTAAATCCTTTATTTAATTGCTATTCTAGCGATTTTTATAGTATATAATAATGGATCGTGTCGAATCAAAACTAGACCATGCCTAAACTAAAGACTCGTAAAGCTGCGGCAAAGCGATTCCGTGCCACCGGCACCGGCAAAATCGTCCGTCGTAAAGCGTTCAAAAGCCACCTTTTAGAGCACAAATCTTCTGACAAAAAGCGTAGTATGCGTCAGAGTGCGCTTGTACATGAACGCGATGAACTTAATGTGCGCTTGATGCTCCCATATTTGTAAGTATTTTAGGAAATAAGTTATGACTCGGGTAAAACGCGGTAATGTAGCTCGGAAGCGCCGCAATAAAATTCTCAAACTAGCTAAAGGTTTTCGCGGTTCTCACTCAACTCTGTTTAGAACTGCCAACCAACAAGTGATGAAGGCGCTACGGAGTGCCTACCGCGATCGCAAAAAGAAAAAGCGCGATTTTCGCCGTCTCTGGATCACCCGCATCAACGCTGCTTCAAGGCAACACGGCTTGAGCTACAGCCAGTTGATCGGTAACTTGAAAAAAGCTGATATCCAACTAAATCGCAAGATGTTGGCACAATTAGCAGTCCTCGATCCAGCTAGCTTCGGCAAAGTTGCTGAATTGGCAAATCAAGCTAAAGGATAAAGGTGGCAAGGGATGTATAACAGATGTAACAGATGGCAAGTAATTACTCGGTTACATCTGGTATTATCCGCCACTATTTTTTGGATATCTTGCTTTTCCATAGTGGGAACAGGATTAACTGCGTCTGCTGCCGAAATGCCAGAAATTCAGCAGCGGGGCTATCTAACTGTTGCCGTCAAAGATAACTTGCGTCCCTTGGGATTTAGAGATGCCAAGGGGAATTTGCAAGGCTTGGAAATTGACTTGGCACAGCAATTAGCACTTGACTTGCTTGGTAAAACAGAGGCTGTAAAATTGGAACCTGTAGCGAATCGCGATCGCTTGTCTGTAGTCTTAGACAAGAAAGTTGATTTTGCGATCGCTAGGGTGACAGCAACCTCCTCACGCGCCCGCATAGTTAGTTTCAGTGTTCCCTACTATTTGGATGGCACTGTATTAGTTACAAAAGATGCCTCTGTGCAGAAGTTTAGTGATTTGGCAAAACAAAAAATTGCCGTACTGAATAACTCCAGCACCATTGCTCAAGTGCGGTACTATGTGCCAAATGCCGAATTGGTAGGAGTGAATTCCTATCAAGAAGCGCGAGAGAAAGTAGAAAGTAATGCTGTCCTTGCCTTTGCCGCAGATGCTAGCGTTTTGAGCGGTTGGGTGCAACAATATCCCCAATATCGGCTACTGCCAACCAAGCTATCAACTGAACCCTTGTCTGTAGTTATGCCCAAGGGATTGCAGTACGATGAGTTAAGACGAAATGTGAATGAAGCGATCGCTCGTTACTTAGCAGAGGGTTGGCTCCAACAACGTGTTCAATATTGGGGCTTACCGTAAGTTGGTCATTAGTCATTGGTCATTGGTCATTAGTGAATAACCAAGGACAAAGGACAAATAACAATAGGCTGATAATAGATACAAAAGCAACTTTATAATATTTGTATTTGCAGCAATGGATAACAGTCTAGCCATAATTTATCTCTCAATTTTTGTGAGTATACTTACACTTGCAGCCGTGAGTGTTTTTCGCCAGATTTTCAAAACTCGCAAGATTGAAAGCTCTTTTGCGAAGTTGCGAAAGAAATTAGAGAAAGAAAAGGGTACGACTCAAGAATATTATGAGTTAGGTAGTATTTATTCAGAAAAAAAACTGTATTCCCAAGCGATCATTCTGTTTCAAAAAGCGCTCAAAGTTGCCCAAGAAGAGGGAGAAGAAAATATCGCTCCCATTTACAACGGGCTGGGTTATGTTTATTTTATCCAAGAGCAATATGACCTAGCAATTCGTAATTATAAAGAAGCCCTAAAAGCTAAACCAGACTACGTAACAGGGTTGAATAATCTTGGTCACGCTTACGAGAAAAAAAAGTTAACTACTCAGGCGTTACAAAGTTACGAAGAAGCATTAAAGTTTGCTCCAAATAACCCTATTGCTAAACGCCGTGCTGAATCTTTACGTCGTTTGGTTTCTGCCTAAATGAGAACATGAGGCATGGAAATGTAGGGAAAACGAACTTTTCACTAGTATAGTACAGCGTAAATAAACCACCCATTCCAAATCGCCAAAAAGTCTGTCTTAATAAGCTTTTTGACTTTTGACACTTCGACTTCGCTCAGTGTTAACTTTTGATTTTTGACTTCCGCCATGCGGTACTAGTCCCCAGTCCCTTCAACTATTAACAAATTAATTTGGCTTTAGCCTCTTAATTTATCGGTTTTCCGGCTTAGGCTTGGAAATAGATAACTATAAGTCTTTTTTTAAATGTAAAAGATGATTAAGCGGCTAAAGCGTTTTTTGTGGCTACCTATTGCCATTATTGTCGTCGTTTGTATCTTACTGGGACTAATGGGAATACTAACGGCTCAACAGCCTTTTATTTCCCATCCTCTCACTTCGCTAACAGAGGCAGAAATTAGTACAGCTGTTTCGTTTATCAAAAGAGAAAAAACTTTGAGCGAAATGGCGGCTTTTCCACTTATTGCTTTACAAGAACCAGATAAAGAAGAAGTTCTCAATTTTGGGCCAGGTAAAGCTTTCCAGCGAAAAGCTTTTTTAGTAATTTATGAGCGATCGCAAAACAAAACGTATGAGGGAATTGTTGATCTAAAAAACAAAGCTTTAAATTCCTGGAAAGAAATACCCTCGGTTCAGCCTGCGATCGTCAATTCAGATTATGAATTGGCAACCGAGGTAGTTAAAGCTGATCCCCAATGGCAAAAAGCGATGCAAAGGCGAGGAATTACTGATTTTGATCAAGTCAAAATTAGTTGTTGGGCACCAGGAATCCTAAGTAAACAAGAAGAAGCAACAGGTAATCGTCTTTGTCGGGCCTTATCTTACTACAAAGGCCAAGGCTGGAACTATTACGGTAGTCCTATTGAAGGAGTCTTAGCAAAGGTAAATTTGAACGCAGGTAAAATTGTTAGTTTAGTTGACAAGGGAAACGTACCTTTCTCTAAAGAAAACTGGAACTATGATGTAAAGTCTTTAGGCAAATTACTTTCAGCGCCTAAGGCATTAAAGATTCTGCAACCAAATGGTGCAAGTTTCCGAATTGATAATAATGAAATTAGCTGGCAAGGTTGGAAGTTTCGGTATTTAATGCATCCCCGTAGTGGATTGGTGCTGTACCAAGTGACACACGACGACGGAAAAGATATCAGACCAGTTTTATACCGCGCTAGCCTATCAGAGATGGTAGTTCCTTACGGCGATCCAGATCCCACTTGGTCGTTTAGGAATGCATTTGATGTTGGGGAATACAACCTTGGTTTGCTAGCAAATACGATGGAGTTAGGTAAGGAAATTCCTGAAAACGGCCTTTTGCTGGATACTGTATTTGCTAATGAGCAGGGAGAACCTTATAAAATACCAGGAGTTATTGGTATCTATGAACGCGATAACGGAATGCTGTGGAAACACTATGAGTACAATACTCAGCGTAATCATGTTCGTCGCAGTCGAGAACTAGTCATGACAATGACGGTGGCCGTTGACAACTATGATTACAGCATTAATTGGATTTTTCACCAAGATGGAACTTTGGAAGTCCAAAATGAATTAACGGGTATCTTACTAACGCAGGGAACGGCTGCCCAAAAGCAATCTGAGAATGATTTATATGGTCGGTTAATTGCTAAGAATATCCTCGGAGTAAATCACCAACACTTTTTCAACTATCGCCTAGATTTCGATGTCGATGGTCAGGCTAATTCTGTGATGGAAATGAATGTGAAAGCTTTACCAATGGATGAGAAAAATCCTTTAGGAAATGCGATCGCAGTTACAGAAGATCCCCTAGCAAAAGAAACGGCTGCTGTCCGCGATTTGGATATGAAAAGCAGTCGGGAATGGATGATTGTTAGTGCAAATAAGAAAAATACGCTAGGGGCTGCACCTGGATATATGCTGATGCCTGGTGAAAACTCCATATTTTTGCCTGTAGAACGCTCAAACATCCGTCAAAGGGCAGAATTTGCGACTCACCACGTCTGGGTAACAAAATATAAACCTACTGAATTCTATGCTGGCGGTGATTATCCCAACCAGACTCAACCTGGACAGGGTTTACCACAATATATTACAGACGATGAATCCTTGATGGGTGAAGATATCGTGCTGTGGTACACAATGGGCGTAACTCATGTTCCGCGATCGGAAGATTGGCCTGTAATGCCTGTTCATCGAGTTGGCTTTAAGCTAGTCCCTAGAGGATTCTTTAGCCGTAATCCAGCGATTAATTTACCCGAGTAAAATATTCGTTTTCTAAAGTTTCCTTGGTTCAGTTTTTTCGTAATCTGTAAACCTGTAACTTGAATGCTGATAAGCTTATCGTAGTCCAAAAACTGGCAGTTTTCAAAATAGGATACCTCATGAATTTTCCTGAAATTAATATTCCCGGTGAAGGCACACTGCACGCTCGTTTAACTACTTCCTTGGGTCAAATTATAGTTCTTTTGGAGGAAGACAAAACCCCCAACACCGTCAAAAATTTTGTAGGTTTAGCAACCGGGACAATCGACTGGAAAGACCCTAAGACAGGTCAATCTCAAAAGGGGACTCCTGCCTACGATGGAGTTCGCTTTCACCGAGTCATCCCTGATTTTATGATTCAGTGTGGCGATCCCTTAAGTCGTTATACGGATATGGCTAACCGTTGGGGTACTGGTGGCCCTGGATATCAATTTGAAGATGAATTTCATCCTGAATTGAAACACTCTAGTGCGGGTATCCTCTCAATGGCAAATGCAGGACGCGGTACTAATGGTTCGCAATGGTTCATTACAGAAGGGCCAACGCCTCATCTTGACCGCAAACACAGTGTTTTTGGTAAAGTTGTCGAAGGTATGGATATAGTCAACCGCATCGCCAATGTACCTACAACTAGAGATCGTCCTAATCAAGATGTAGTCTTAGAAAAAGTAGAAATTTTTCGGCAATAACTAACACCTCTCTAGGTTAATTCCTACTCCCTCGAATAAATTCTGCTAGTGTTATTCCCCCCTTTTCCCCTTGTTTAAAAAGGGTTGGGGGGATATTGATACAACCTGATTCTTTACAAACATCCTGTAAGATTTGTTTGTATTTTCGGAGAAGTTGTTCTCGAAAAAGAATTCAGGAGCCAGAATGGGCTAAACCTTAGCTATCCGCTAACAAGAGTCAGAATCAAGACACTCTTAGACTCGCTATCAGTGGGCGATTCAGACCCACCACTACGAAAGTTGACACCAAATAAATCTCCAATTTGGTGGGGGTTTTAAACCCACTTATTCAAACGCTCGTTCGCGTAGCGTCTCTCCTTCTCCCAAAGGGAGAGGCTAGCGCTAAGGGAGAAGACTCGCTCTAAGCGTAGCTATGCCGCAGGCTTTACGCTACGCTATCCGCTTTTTCGGTCAGAATACCTAACTGAATTCTGTTTCGATAAATTTTCTAAATTTATTGGTGGCTAACACATTTCCCAAAATTTCAAACAAATTTGCCGAAAAATTAAGATTTATTTTAAAAAAGTAACAGTATTACTGTTAAATTCAGAAGCTAGATTCCAATCAGGAAGAAGGTTTGAGCGATGCCTACACCTACATACCTCAGGGAAAAACCTTACAAGTCTTTACTTCATCAGGGATACAACTTTTGAGACAATCAGAAACGATTTAATAATAATCAAGCACTTATAGTCCACTCTTATCGGACTCCGTGTTATTTCTGTTGAAAAGGGAGAACACAAACATGAAATTGGCTTACTGGATGTATGCAGGCCCAGCCCACATCGGCACTCTGCGAATCGCTAGTTCTTTTAAAAATGTTCATGCGATCATGCACGCCCCCATTGGCGATGACTACTTTAACGTCATGCGCTCAATGCTATCGCGGGAGAGGGATTTCACTCCAGTGACAACCAGTGTTGTTGACCGCAACGTTTTGGCACGCGGCTCACAAGAGAAGGTAGTAGATAACATCGTCCGCAAGGATGCCGAGGAACACCCAGATTTGATTGTGTTAACTCCCACCTGCACCTCCAGCATTTTGCAAGAAGACCTGCACAACTTTGTGGAACGGGCGCAACTGGAAGCGAAAGGAGACGTAATGCTGGCGGATGTAAACCACTACCGCTACAACGAACTGCAAGCCGCCGATCGCACTCTGGATCAAATTGTCCAATACTACATTGAAAAAGCCCGGAAGCGGGGCGAATTGGCACAGGGCAAAACTGCGAAACCCTCGGTGAACATTATCGGTACTACTACCCTTGGTTTCCACAACAATCACGACTGCACCGAACTGAAACGTTTGATGGCTGACTTGGGAATTGAGGTAAATACCTTAATTCCCGAAGGTGCTTCGGTAAACGACTTGAAAAAGATGTCCCAAGCCTGGTTTAACCTGGTGCCTTACCGTGAACTCGGTTTGACCACAGCGCGTTACCTGGAAGAACAATTCGGCACACCTTATATAGACATTACTCCAATGGGTGTGGTGGAAACTGCCCGTTGTATTCGCAAGATTCAGCAGGTAATTAACGCTCAAGGTGCAGAAGTTGACTATGAAAACTTCATCAATGAGCAAACCTTGCATGTATCTCAGGCTGCTTGGTTCTCCCGTTCGATTGACTGTCAAAACTTGACTGGCAAAAAAGCTGTCGTCTTTGGTGACAACACCCACGCCGCCGCCATTACCAAGATTCTGGCGCGAGAAATGGGGATTCATGTTGTTTGGGCTGGAACCTACTGTAAATATGATGCAGACTGGTTCCGCGAACAGGTTAGCGAGTATTGCGATGAAGTGCTAATCTCCGAAGATCATGGTGAAATTGGGGATGCGATCGCTCGTGTCGAACCCTCTGCCATTTTCGGCACCCAAATGGAACGCCACGTTGGTAAACGCTTAGACATCCCTTGCGGCGTAATTGCTGCACCAATCCACGTCCAAAACTTCCCCATTGGTTACAAACCATTTATGGGTTACGAAGGCACGAATCAGATTACAGATTTGATCTACAATTCTTTCACTTTGGGAATGGAAGATCACTTATTAGAAATCTTCGGTGGTCACGATACCAAAGAAGTGATTACTAGGGGAATTTCTGCTGATTCTGATTTGAATTGGACAAAAGATGGTCAAGCAGAATTGAATAAGATTCCTGGATTTGTTCGCGGTAAAGTGAAGCGTAATACTGAAAAATTTGCCCGCGATCGCGGTTTCAAAGAAATCAACGCTGAGGTATTGTACGCCGCGAAAGAAGCTGTCGGGGCGTAGGTTAGGGGGTTAGTTAATATAACTTAGTAGTGAAGTTTAATATTTATGCTTTACTACTAAGTTTTACTTTTTTTAATATAATTTACGTTATTATATATACCAAGTATCTAAAATATTACTAGATCTTACTGAGAAAAATATAGCTGTGAATGTACATGAATTTATATCATCTCTACAAGAAATTAAAGATGATGCCGCTGTAATAGATTTATGCAGGAAAAAAGTTTTGCATGGCACTCCACATATCTTTGAGGGACAAGAAGATAAATACTACGAATTTAGAAAAAGAATTTCTGAAGAATTTGATATTGCTTTTCATGAAGTTTTCATAACAGGCTCCGCGAAATTGGGATTTAGCCCACGTAAAAGGAAAAATTTTGATTATGACTCAGACATTGATGTTGCTATAGTATCCCAGAACCTATATGACAGAATTATTGATATTATTTGTATTTATCAGATGGAACTAAGGAGAGCAAGAAGAACAGTCACATACGATGAGTTAAAGATGTACCATTCTTTTTTAGAATACACAGCAATGGGATGGATAAGGCCTGACAAACTACCAGTTTCATTTAAAGTTAACGAGTTAAAAAATCAATGGTTTGATTTTTTTAACTCTATTTCTTACGGTAAATCAGAAGTTGGTGACTATAAAGTAAATGCTGGTATATTCAAAACTTATCAACATTTTGAAACGTATACAGTAAGTGGGTTAATAGATCTGAAAAAATCTTTAGAAATCAGTGGAGAGTATGGCAAATCAAATTAAACCATCAGTGACTAATCCTACTATTGCTGATATTTACCAGAATATTGAAGGAGGAAAATTTATATTAAGACCTGACTTTCAACGAAAGTTTGTGTGGACTCATGATCACCAAGAGGAATTTATAGATACTATTTTAAAAGGATATCCTTTCCCTGAAATTTATGTTTGCCAAGGTGACATTGATACAAAAAAGCTGCGTACAACACAACACGTTATTGATGGACAACAAAGACTAACTACAATAAAACGGTATATTGATCATCAATATGATAACGATAAAAGCTTAAATAAAATCCCTAAATTTGAAGATTTAACAGAAGATAAAAGAGAAGAATTCCTCTCATATCAAATTGTTGTAAGAGATATAGGCAAAGTCTCAGAGGAAACAATCAGAGAAATATTCCGCAGAATTAATTTGACAGAGTTTAAACTGGACGATATAGAAATACATAATGCTATATATAGCGGCTATTTTATCAAAACTGGTAAGAGTATTTTAGAAGATATTTCTTTGCAAGAATATGGTGTTTTTCATGAATCAGAATTCACCAGAATGGCTGATTTATACTTTATATTATTAGTAATGGCAACTATTGAAAATGGTGGGTATTTTCCTCAAGATAAAGAAGTTGAAAATTATATCGCTCAATACAATGATGAATACCCTAATAAAGATCACATGAAAGCTATGCTAATAAAGACTTTTGCTACCATTAGTGATATGGCTTTACCATCTGATTCAATTTGGTTTAGAAAGTCTAATTTCTTTACGCTTGTTGTCGAGTTAGCAAAACACATAAACCAGATACCAGACAATGTTGTTGAACGTCTAACAAATTTGGAATCACTGCTGTTAGAGAATAGAAATAAACCTGATAATAAGTATGGAAAATATTATTCATATATGTACGCAGGAACTACTAATAGAAAGGGGAGAGTGGTAAGAGCAGAGGTATTTAATGAGCATATTTTCGCTTAAAAATATATACTCCAATTAACGGTTTGGAAACCAAACAAAAATTGCAGTTTTATAAGCTTATTGCTCATGGTATTGAGGGTTTTGTTGAGGAAAACGTGCTGTTACAACATCCCCAAATTGTAAAGAACGAGTAGTCAAGCTACTTTTGTTACATTCTTCGCTATTTAATTTATCTATGTGCAGTTCTATTTATAGAATAGCTGCTTCCCCTAAAGCTCAATTTATAGTTTACTGGTGGTGTAATTATTCCAGCCGATTGGGCATTAGGATCAGCGCGAACAAAATAAGTACATCCCCTAAAGCTCAATTTATGGGTTACTAATGGTACGGTTACTCCATTTGATTTAGCATCAAGGTCAGCACGATAGGAAGCCCCACGATAGATTAAATTATAATCTGGTTCAGATTTAGGAACTGGCTGTTGTGGATATTGTATTTCCCTGTTGACTACCTTGCTTGTGTAGTATTCATAGCTTGTACTGATAAGAATAAAAATTAATAGTAGAAGTAAAATCTGCCAAGGAGCTAACATTAAACCCAAAATCAGGCTGATAGCTGCAAATACAGCGACTAAATGCGAAATTTCATTATTACTTTTTTTTAATAAAAAATAGCCAGTGATGACACAAGCACACGGTATACTCAAAAAGTATAAAGCCATATTCCCTACATTCGGAACTAAAAGCAAAGGCTTTATAAAGCAATACAGGTCAGATAAAACCAAAACACTTGTAGAGACGGCGATTTATCGCGTCTCGAAAACCCACAATTTTGTACAACTAGCCCTTAACTGAACCGTATTGGTTTATAAAGCAGATTGAACTTGTTTGAAAAGTTGTTGTCTATTTTACCTCCAATTAGCTTTTGAAGTTACCGTGCTACTTGAGTAAAAGTGTTACGTCAAGTTATCTGTATTAATCTTGTTTGCGAAAGGAAAATTAATAGCCTTGGCTATCTCAAACCTTTGTTAGCCACCTTTAGAGTGAGGTTTTTATCTTGATTCATTAGAGATGCCACACCCCAAACATGAGGCGTGTTAACAGATGTATACCCAGTGTAAAGTTTTTGTTGAAGTAGATAAAAATGTTACCCTATAGCGATCGCTGCTGCAACCCCTCTAGCGATCGCATTCCTTAACTTAGAAATTTACTGATAAATAAAAATTAATTGCGAACAAATATCACAATACAAAATTATTAGTTCGGGGATCTAATAGGCAGAATAACCCACTAGAGGCTTAACCGATGTGTCTCCCATAACAAGGTAAAAAAAGCATCACAAAAGCCTCGCAATATCTCTTATAGGAAAAAAGCAGATGCATGTTAATGTTTTAATCTCATTGACTTCCCTTCAAACCTTTTCCTATGCATCTGCACTATTTACACCCCCAACACCTTGAGGAATTAGTCAAGAGTAGTGGTATAGACTTACACTTAGTGCAACTCAATTTTAGGTCGCTCCAAGGCGTAACTGCTTATGAGTACCTATTGATTTCTGAACTGCTCCCCCGCAGCAATACTGGAATGGTGAAAAGCGGATGGTTGCAGCGTTATGCTCATATTACTGAAGGTGGTTGGTGGTGTTCGGGACTAGACCCTTTGAATAATTGGCAAATGATGGAATGGGGATGCTTTAAGCCAAACCAACCCCGACAGAATCACAATGGTAAATCCATCAAATACGAGCATCCCCCCAGCACGCCAACGCGGGTGTTTTGTTTGCGGGTAACGCTGCAAGTGTGGCAGCAAGTCGCTGCACGTTACAATCTGGTCATGCCTGAAAATATCACCATTACTGCTGATGGTGAAGCTAGAGGCTTTTGGCAATGGGTGATGCAATATAACATTCCCCTCATTCTCTGCGAGGGTGTGAAGAAAGCAGCAACACTGTTGACACAAGGATATGCAGCTATTGCTATTCCCGGAATTACCAGTGGTTATCGGGTTGTTAAAGATGAATTTGGCAAAGTTACCCGTCGTCAGTTGATTCCCGACTTAGCAGTTTTTGCAATTACAAAACGTAGCTTTTATATTTGCTTTGATTTTGAAACTCAACCTAAAACAATTGCTGCTGTAAATAATGCTATTTCTCAACTTGGTTGTTTATTCCAGCAAAAAAATTGCACTGTTAAAGTCATCGAACTTCCAGGAATAGAAAAAGGAGTTGATGAGTTTATCGTTGCGAAAGGTGCAACTAGTTTTGATAAAGTTTATCGCCAAAGTGTTGATTTAGAAATTTATTTAGCTCAAACCAAACCCCACACTGAGCTAAGTATTCCTGCTGCTCTCACTTTGAATCGCCCTTATATAAGTGAAATTCCTTTCCCCACTTCTGGATTAATAGGAGTCAAATCAGCAAAAGGAACAGGTAAAACTACAGCACTGCAAGCCGTTGTTAAGCAAGCGAAAATTAGAAATCAACCAGTTTTATTAATTACTCATAGAATTTTACTAGGAAGATTTTTGTGTGAAAAAATTGGTATTCAATGGGGAACATATAAAGAAGATGTGGAGAAAAGGATTGATAAAACACTTATCCCCGCTCCCCCCATCCTCCGCTCTCTCTCTCCTCAGCACTCTCTTGGATTATGCGTTGATTCTATTTGGAAACTTAACCCGGAAAATTGGCGGGGAGCAATAGTAATTCTGGATGAAGTAGAGCAGTCTTTGTGGCATCTATTAAACAGCAATACTTGTAAACACAAGCGTGTAAAGATATTAAAATTATTCCAGCAACTAATTTCCACAGTTTTAATAACTGGGGGGTTAGTAATTGCCCAAGATGCTGATTTATCAGATGTATCAATTGAATATTTACAAGGATTAGCAGGAATTAAATTAACACCTTGGGTAGTTCTCAACCAGTGGAAACCTCAGCATGGTTGGGATGTAACTTTTTATGATTCGCCGAACCCAACACCGCTAATTCACCAACTGGAATTAGATTTACTTGCTGGACGGAAATGTTACGTTACTACCGATAGCCGCACTGGGCGTTACAGTTGTGAAACAATTGAACGTTATCTAAAAGAGCGGTTACAAAAATTACGAAGGCAATTTCCCAAAACCTTGGTAGTTAGTAGCCATACTACAAACACACCTGGTCACGCAGCCGTTGATTTTATCGCAGCTATCAATCAAAAAATCTCTGAATATGACGGCGTTTTTGTTACCCCTAGCCTTGGTACAGGAATTAGTATTGATGTCCAACATTTCGACCGAGTGTATGGCATTTTTCAAGGGGTAATTCCTGACTCGGAAGCAAGACAAGCATTAGCGAGAGTGCGGGATGATGTGCCGCGTATTGTCTGGTGCGCTAAACGAGGTATTGGCTTAATTGGTAGTGGTAGTACAAATTATCGCTTGCTATCTGATTGGTATCAAGAAAATCAAAAAGAAAACTTAGCTTTGCTTAGTCCATTACATAAAATAGATGTGGATTTACCTTTAGTTCATGACCCGATTCATTTGCGAACTTGGGCTAAGTTATCTGCACGGGTAAATGCTTCTATCCGCCTCTATCGTCAATCGATGCAAGATGGTTTGATTGCTGATGGGCACCGAATTCAGTTGCGGAGTAATGCTGTTCACAATAATATTATTCGAGATTTACGACTTGCGTTTTTGGCAACTGACGCTGATGATTTAGCTACCCGGAGAAGATTAGTTTTAGAAATTGTCAAAGTTCAAAAAGATTGGGCACAAAGCCGTCAAAAGGCTAAAGAAATTAAACGCAAAATTAAAGATATTAAGCAGCAAAATCAATTGTCTGTAGCAAATGCTGTAGCTAATGCTAAAGATATTGATTATGTCGAATATGAGCAGCTATTAGTGAAGCATTCTCTGACTGATGGAGAACGTAACCAAATCAATAAATACGTTCTCAGACAAAGGTATGGTGTAGAAGTTACTCCTTGGCTGAAATTGCAGGATGACCACGGATATTATCGTCAACTGTTAATTCATTATTATCTAACTCACGAAAGCGAGTATTTTCATGTCAGAGACCAGCAAGAATGGCATCAGCAATTGTCTTGGGGTGAAGGGAAAGTTTTTCTGCCGGATTTAAAAACTTACACGCTCAAGGTTGAGGCGATGAGAGCTTTGGGAATGCTTCAGTTTCTCGAAGCAGAACGAGAATTTACCGAAAGTAATCCAGACTTGATATTGCTTAAAAATGTTGTGTTTCAACATAGTAAACATATTAAAAGAGCGCTTGGTATTAACTTAGTCGGCGAGAAAGAGCAGGTTTCGGCAATAAAAATACTCAGCCGATTGTTAAATTTGTTGGGCTTGAAACTAAAGCGGGTAAATGAGGTTTATCAAATAGACTTAGAAACGCTTTATGATGGCAGAGAGAAAATATTTGCAGTTTGGCATCAACGGGATGAGTTGATGCTGGCTCATGTTAAGAATGTTGGCTATGAGTTGCCTGATTATTCTTCAGATTGGAAGCTTGAAATTATCCAACCCAAGGTTTATGCCGCAGTAGCTAATATCCCTGATAGCTAAGATAAACCCAATTCGCAATTCGCAATGGGCTACGCCCCTCTTCGCTAACGCAATTCACAATTGAATTAAGCCACCCACTTTCTTGTGGGGTTTTTACCTAACTTCAGATACCAGAACTTTTTCTCTACGAGACGCTACCGCGAACGCGCCACTTGCGGACGAGGTTTTTAACCTTTACTTTTGTCTTTTCACTTTGCGTTCACCCGCGCCTGCTTCACCATCGCAATTAGAGTTTGATGGGCATCTTCTGCATCTGCTAAAACATGATCAAACTGAATGCGAACTGGCACAACTTCCCCATTCACTTGTGCTGTCAAATCCATACCTTGTGCATCAATTGACAGCATTTGTGCTGCATTCGCATCTGTTATACCGCCAAAAGCCTTAGCATAAAGAACTATGGCATCAGCATGATCATCATTCATATGCTTGCAGATGCGTGAACTAATATCAGCAGAAAAATCCTTAGACATTGTTGAAATAGAAAGTGAGCAATACAGCAACAGCTTAAATTCTAAGCTAACAACGTGAATGAAATTTGCTGATTTTCTTTCTTACCACTCAAGATTACGCATTTCCACCCATTGCCATCATAAATTAATTTTATTTTTGAGATAATAATTAAATTAAAATAAAACTTATTCAGTATTTTTACCTTCTATTACGGAAACCAGACAGCTTAAACTGTAGCAGAAGTATTAGCCAAACTATTGAAGCTAAGAGACAATGAGCGAAACTAGCCCCAGACGAATTGTAATTGGGGATGTGCATGGACACTATGAAGGTTTGATGACATTGTTGGAGGCGATCGCCCCCACGTCAGACGATCAAATCTATTTTCTGGGAGACTTAATTGATCGTGGGCCTCATAGTTCACAAGTAGTTAATTTTGTCAAGCGAAATAACTACTCATGTTTGCTGGGAAATCATGAGCAGATGTTATTAAACATTCTGACCAATGAAAGAACCTCCTCCCCGACTATGCAAGCATGGTTGTACAGCGGGGGGCAAGCTACCGTAGCCAGTTACCATGAGGCGTCAATCCCTGATGACCATCTGGATTGGTTCAAGAGTTTGCCTACATATATCGACTTGGGGGATATTTGGTTAACTCATGCTGGCGTTGACCCTTACAGATCGGTAGCAGAACAAACTGCCGATCAACTGTGCTGGATACGAGAGGAATTTCATAGCATTGAAAAACCCTACTTTCCAGATAAGCTTATTATCATTGGTCACACTATTACTTTTACTCTGCCGGGTGTTTCTCCTGGTAAACTGGCACAAGGGCAGGGATGGCTAGACATAGATACTGGCGCTTATCATCCCCGAAGTGGCTGGTTAACTGGATTGGATGTCACGAATAACCTAGTTTATCAAGTTAATATTTTTAAAGACTATCTCCGTACCCTGCCCTTAGAAGATGTAGTAATTAGAGTTGATCCAGCTAAAATCAAAGTCGATCGCCGCAATAAGAATTGAGCAATATTCGAGATGAGGGAGATGAGGGAGCAGGGGGAGCAGGGGGAGCAGGGGAGGCAGGGGAGGCAGGGGGAGAAGAACTATGATTATTGACCTAATGCCCAATACCCAATGCCTTCAAGACCTCACTAATGGTCGAATATTAGCTTGATAGCTAGCTTTATCTAAGCCATCATTTCCTTTACTAGGTTGAGAGTTAATTGCACGTCTGAGGCCCTCAATGCGATCGCTGGTTCCGGGGTGCGTACTCAAAAATGTCGGGACAGAACCACCCTTTTTCAGCAGCTTTTGCATAAAAGTAACCATTCCAGACTGGGCATAACCAGCGCGTGCCAAAGTTCGTAGTCCTCTTTGATCGGCATCAAATTCATCTTGACGACTGCGGGGACGATTCAAGGCAAGGTCTACACCAATGCCCACGGCTATATTACGATCTAAACCAGTTGCTGTTGCTAAACCACTAGCGATCGCTTTTTGCCGCATCTGTTTAACCAGGTGTTTCCCGCCAATGTGACCAATTTCATGGGCAATCACACTTGCGAGTTCTGCTTCATTATCTGCGGCTTTCAGCAAACCTGTGTGGACATATACATAACCTCCTAAAGTTGCAAAGGCATTAATAGCATCATCATCAACTACTTGGAAGGTAAAAGGAAGCTTAGGGCGATCGCTACTAGCTACTAAACGCCGACCAATTTGTTCTACATAGCGATTAACTTCAGAATTCCGGTAAAGTTTGACTTGGCTCCCCAGTATTTGCTGATTAATCTGCTTGCCAATATCAGTTTCCTGGCGATCGGATATATTAGAAAGCTGAAGTACTTGGACTCCCTGCAATATAAGAGGCAAGAAGTCTAAAGTTCTTCCAGGCAAAGGTGTACTAAGGCACAGACTCAGGGCGACTACCACTGAAATTAGAGGATAAAGCCAGCGACGCCGCCACACACGGTAATTTACAACAAAACCTTTCCAATTGAACATAATACGCTCTGAAAATTATTTCGGGAGAACATAAAATAATGGCACAAATTATGAGACGAATTTAGAGTATTCAAAGTTGCATTCTTAACTCAAGGTCAAAGGAACTGTGATACAGCTAATGCTTACGCAAATCTACCGAATTGTGGTGGGTTAATGATTCCCTCTAGAGATAGGCTTAAACATTAGATATTACTTTTTGGGTGCGTCAGTCTTAACGGGCACAAATTTAAGGTTTAGCTGCCGCACAAACTCGTGATAAACTGTCGCATAACCGCAACACCCAGCCGCTTTGAGTTATTACCAAGTAGGGAAAATTGCCTTTCCCATCGCAAAACTTCTTGCTACAATCAATTACTTCGCTATTACCTGGGAAAAGTTTTTATGGCTATTTTAGATTCAAAAGGTCGCTTGTTTGGCAAAATCAACCTCTTAGATTTAGGTGCTGTGCTGGTAATTTTGCTAGTTATATTCGGCATCTTTGTCTTTCCTGGCACTTCAGGTTCTGTTGCCCAAGTGGGTACGAAAACAGTACCCATAGAAGTAGACTTATTAGTTCGTGGTTTGAATGTCCGTGATCCTGAACAATTATTGAATAACGGATTAACAAAAGGCGGAAAAACTAATGTGATTATCCGCAATCAACCCTACGGAGAGATTAAGATTAAATCCATTCAACAGCTACCTAGAACGGTCAATGTTTTCCAACCTGATGGCACTGTTAAAGAATTACCAGATCCCAAATCTAACAATTTTAGTACAGATTTGCTTTTGACTTTAGATGGCAAAGCCCAGGTAACTCAGAATGGCCCAGTTCTGGGTAATAGTAAAGTTAAAATTGGAATGCCATTTGAGTTGGAAGGTTTTAACTATAACTTCAATGCAACTGTTATTGATATCAGAATAAAAGACAAATAGCATTCAATTTTTGTCTTGACAAAATAGGCTGATAAACCGAATTTTATTGACTCTAAAAGACTTCGGTTTATCAGATTCATAAATAGAGGTTAGAATTACTTAGCAGCTTTCGCTTGAAACATTAAATACGTCCCTCCTAACCCTTCTACAATTGTGCGTGTATTGGCAATCATCATTTTCTGATAAGTGTCCGCATCGCTTCCTGTTTCACCAAGCCCCTCAGCATACAACTTCCGATCAGAAATTTTCACTTCAGCAAGTCTTGCTACAGATTGAAGCAAATTAGGGTTAATTGCCGCCGTGGGAAAAATTGTTGATACTTTAGCCCGTTTAATATTTGTAACCAAGTTTTTCACTCTTGTATTTGTCAGGTTTTCGTCAGTACTAATACCTTGTAATCCCCCTGCTAATGGAATCCCGTATGCTTTGGCATAATAACTAAGTGCATCAGAGGTTGTAACTAACTTGCGTTCTTTAGCAGGAATACTGGCAATTCTTGACTTAATCCACCTATCTAATTGAGATAGTTCATTTGTAATTCTTTTGGTATTGTTCGTATAAGCCTCTGCATCGTTAGGTTCTAATTTTCTCAGGTTACTATTAATTACCTCCACCATCCTGATAGCATTTTTAGTATTGTGCCAAAGATGAGGATTAGTTAGATTCTTGCCGCCTTTCTGAAATTTCTGTGGCTTAGACACCGCAAGTTGACCGACGGCTATTTTCGGTGCAGTGTTTTTAATCGCTTTAATTAATTTGATCAGATTTGGTTCTAAATTGTAGCCACTATAGAGAATAAGATTAGCTTGCTCAATGGCTCTACGATCTTCAGGCTTGGGTTTATAAACATGAGGATTGGCACTAGGATCAATTAAGCAGGTGAGGTTTACTGTATTCCCGGCAATTTGTTTGGTTAAGTCACATAATATACTTGTCGTTGCTACCACTTGCGGTAGATTCTCATTTACCTGGGTGGAAGTTTGAATGAATGTAGTTCTAGCAGCTTGATTTCCACACCCAACAAATCCAATCGTCAAAGCAACAAAAATGGCTCGGAAGAAATTAGTTGATGGTAGTTTTTTTGACATCCTCACCTCTTACTAGATATATAGAAAAAATAATCATTATCAGTAACGGATTAGTGAAATACTAGGGAAAACCTTTAATAAGGAAGAAATTAAAGGCAATACGCTTGGGTTGAGGCTTGATCATCTCTATACCTCCTTTTTCAGGAAGGAATTAGAGCAAGCCTTCTTAAAGAAAGAGGAATTAATAGACTTTCTCCTTTCTCACTTTCCCTTTCCCCAACGCACTCCAGTAATTTTTGCTTGGGGAACCCCTAGTAGTCCGCCAAGAAAAATTGGCGGGGTAAAAGGGAAAGGTGTCTTATACTTCTCCTTTAACCTTTAACCTTTACCCAATCTTCATCCAGCATTTTTGGGTTGGCAGACTATTAGTGAGGTTTTTGCAGGCAAAATGTTAGTTAACTTCACTCGACAGAATAGAAAACTGGTAGAGGTAAAAGCACAATAATAAAGGTGATGCTGGGGAGCCTCCAAGAGTGTAGTGTAGTTCTCTCACAAGAGGCTATGCTATCGTGCTTCCATGTCACAAAGGTCGCAAATTGACTAGGATAGTCGGGTTAAGGAGTGGAACGTAGTAATGCTGGGGCTTATTGAGCATACGGGTTGATTTCGCAAACCGAGTCGTGAATCTAAGGCAATTGTAGCTGTGGTTTTGCAAGGTGTGGGCATATAGCCGTTACAAAATTGGCGATTTGGCGATTTTTTAGGCATCAGCCTTTGTTAGACTAATTTTCACCGAGTAATGCCTTTCAATAACGCTCAGAGCATCACCTAACTGTTCTTTGTTGCTATAATCCCGGCTGTACTTCATAGCATAATTTTTATCCTTTAGTTTCTTCATCATTAAATTAAGAGCCAAGTACAGTATATAGAACAATTCCTTAAAGCTAATATTGGTGAAGATAAACAATGGTAATTTTAGTTATCCTCGTTAACACACTCATTTCGCTGACACTACTCTATGTGGCTTGGCGAATGTGCCAACTCAAGCAGCAGCTAGCATTTATAGCAGATAGGTTAACCACCTATGAAAGTTGTACTCATGCAGCACTGAATAAAGCACCTGAAATTATTTATCTCAGCCAGGATAATTTTTATAACTTACGGCAGAAAAATCAAGTGCTACAAATGCAAATCCAACAAGTGCGGCAAATTATCAGTCTACTTTTACTAGGACAGCAAATCTGGCAGCGTTATTTTCGTAGGCTAGAGTTAATACCAGGGAAAAGAACTGTTGCAAAATGAGTTATGTCAAGTTCACATGAACATTTATAATTAGGGCTGACACAGGGACGCGGGGATTACGGTGAGATGGGGACGCGGGGAGTTTTGAATTATAAGTAATTAATGATTTTGATAATTAATGAATAAAAGCAACATTTTTAGCTGATATTTTGTCACGATAGATTAACTGAATAAAATCGGTGGAGTCTTGCAAGGAGAAAAAACCCACCTAAAATAGGTGTAAGGAGAGAAACAACAAGATGTCTAATAACCGTTCTGGAGTATTTTTTGGCGGTTTGATGCTGGGAGCTACCATCGGTGCTTTGACCGGTTTGCTAGTGGCTCCCCGCACAGGGCGCGAAACGCGTAAAATTTTGAAAAAATCTGCCAATGCTATCCCAGAATTGGCAGAAGATTTATCAACGAGTGTACAAATTCAGGCAGATCGTCTCTCTGCTAGCGCACTACGAAACTGGGATGAGACTTTAGATAGATTACGGGAAGCGATCGCAGCAGGTGTAGATGCCAGTCAAAGAGAAAGCCAAGTCTTGAAGCGGCAAACATCTGTTGAAGACTCAGATCCTCTTCCCCAGCAATTAGAACGCTCATAAATGACATAACCGTGATTGACCCCCTGTTTTGGTTGGGACTTTCCTTACTCTTAGTCGCCGCAAGTTTGACTGCGGTATTAGTGGCGGCAATACCGGCTTTGCAGGAGTTAGCACGCGCTGCTCGGAGTGCAGAAAAGCTATTTGATACACTCTCACGAGAACTACCGCCTACTCTAGAAGCTATTCGTGTAACTGGTTTGGAAATCACCGATTTAACTGATGATGTAAGTAAAGGTGTAAAAAGTGCTAATCAAGTCGTAAAACAAGTTGATCAAAGCCTTGATAGTGCAAGAATTCAGGCTCAAAATCTGCAAGTAGGTACACGCAGCATCTTTGTTGGCGCGAAAGCTGCTTGGAGAAACTTCACACGCCAAAAACCCTCAAGGCGAACAGGCGAGCGCTTGCCAAGCAATGAAAAACCACCACTAACGCTGCGAGAACGAGAAGTGCTCAGGCAAGAAAATCGCCGGGTTCAAGCAGAAGTATACCGAGCTAATGACGGTTACAGCGACGCCGCTAGCTGGGAAACCAATTTTGATGACGAAGATTGACTCAAAACCCTATTCTTTAATACATTTTTTAAAACCCTCCTAGGGAACTTAAATATAAATAAAACTAATGGTTTAGCCAAAAAGGTAAGGGTAACTCTCGCATCAGAATATAGTTCTGATGCAGTGACTTGGAATTTTTGTCAACCTAGAATCAGGGCGATCGCATTTTACTGATAAAATATCAGCTAAATTAAACAGCATTTATCCAAAAATCAGCTGTGATGATTTTGCCATTGCGATTGAACTGACCCCAGAGCTTATACTTTCCTGGTTGAGGAAAGCTAGTCATAAAATGAACCTGTCCAGTAGGGGTATCTTTTAGCGCATGGGCATGAACGTAATCTTCTGCTTTCAATGGAGTTGACTGCCGTAAGATGACTAAATGCCCTCTTTCTCCCAAGTAAGGCTGCAAGTCTGTAAGCGGTCGATTGTTAGAAGCATCTTGTAATTTAAACATTAAAGTGACTTCTTTACCTGCTTTCACGGTGGGTTCAGAAACAGCGAGATTGACTTTAGTATCATTGAAAGTTTTACTGCGATTTAGGTCAATTTCTGGAGCAGCAATACTGTTTCCAGAAACTTGTGTTTTCAATACTGAGACTTGTTCTATTTGACCAGCAGGTTTGTAGTCACTAAAAAATGTGTAACCACCTGCTTGCGGAAAACGGGCTGCAACTTCAAATTGCCCATTTTCCGTATATGTGGGATGAAGATGACTGAAAAACTGAAGATTGTCACTGACAAGAATGAGGTGCATTAGCTTTTCTTGGAAAGTGTCAAAATTTGCGATTGCTTTCCCATCCGAATCTTGAACATCAATCAATATCGGAATACTTTTATTGGGGGTAATGATGCTTGGAACTTTGAGTCTTGCCTGAGTCAATGCTTTCTTCTCATCATGACTAGTCGCACTTGTTGAATTTTCTCCATTATGGCTCCTACTCATTAAACGCTCCTCATGCTGATGTGTATTAATAGATATTGGTTTTTCTTCAGATTGGGAGCAGCTTTGAGCCAGTATCAAAGTAGTAGCTATAGCAATTGCATTCACAAATCGATTCATTGATTTTGCTCCATTTTTTAATAATTGTGTTGAATTAATTATTGAAAATAACTAATTTCATGAAAATCATTGAGTAGATATACAATTAATCTCCTCAACTTAAATTAGTTTAAATTCTCCAGCTTACGGGAGAGTCAATAGGTAAAATCAAAAAAAATAACTAATTTATTTGATAAATCATTAATTGAATTCATAAAAAATCAGCACATTAACTTCATCCGTCGATGTGGGGATAAAAAATAAAATGAACGGCTAGATTGTTTATTTTTTTTCAATAATAGGACAAATTGTTTGTTCAGGATTGTCAGGTATTGTTTCCCAACCAGAAACTAATCCTGATAATTCTTGCTTCAGAATGAGTAATTGCTGAATTTGTTCATCGATAACTGTTATCTTATCTTGCAGTTTAGCTTTTATATGTACGCATGGTAATTCACCTCTGTCGTGAACATTCAAAAATTCCTTAATTTCTGATAAGGTCAATCCCAGGCTTTGGGCACGTTTAATAAAGTGAAGTCGCTCCAAAACATCAGAGTTAAATAATCTAAATCCACCCTCGGTTCTCCCTAATGACCTGAGTAAACCTAGCTCCTCATAGTAGCGGATAGTTTTAATTGGTACACCGCTAAACTTGGCAACATTACCAATGAGTTTTGGCGCTTCTTGGACTAACATACTTAGCTGCTCTCATGCTAGATAAATGTATTTACCTTATCTTAGACTCTCCAGTTAACTGGAGAGTCAAGTGAGAACAGGATCATCTTGCTACTTGATTATGTGGCAGGCTTGACTTCCACAACACCACGATACATTTTCATGCCGCAGGTGAACTCATATTCACCAGGATACTTAGGAGTAAACTCTACTGAAGTGGTTTGGTTAGGAAGAAGGTCAATGGCTAAGTCAAAGTCCGGCATGAGCAACTTATCAAAGCACTTGCTCAAGTTGTGACGTTGGAAGTCCAATCTGACTAGTTGTCCTACCTCTACAATTACTCGTTCCGGTTTGTAACCCTTTTCAACCGTAACAGTCGCTTCTTGAGTACCTTCTGGTGTTTTCACTGCTTTTGTTGCTGACTTTGTAGGCAAAGAAAGCTCTGCTTGGCTCTGTTGAGTAGTCGTTACTGGAGTTGCTTTTGCAGTGGAGTCAGTAGATTGAACTTCTATAACTCCTCGGAACATATTCATACCGCAGTTGAAGGTATAAGTACCTGCTTTGTCGGGTGTGAACTCAATTGATGTAACCTGATTGAGAGGTAAATCTTTGGCAATCTGGAAATCAGGTAGCCGTATTTCTTCAAGACAACTACTAGGGTCACGGCGTAGGAAATTCAAGCGGACTCTTTGACCTGCATTGACTAGAATTCTACTAGGTTCGTAGCCTCCATCTACAGTAATGCCAACTTCTTGAATACCATCATGGGCTTCGGCTTTTTGCGACTTTGGTTTACTCAAGAGAAACCACCAAATTTCTAGTCCGATTAACCCAAAGCCGACTGTTGTAACTGCACCTTTTACCCAGAATGGTTGTTCAATACGGCGGAACTGAGTTGTCTGCGATGCCTGCGGCGGGCGTAGCCATCGCTCGGTAGTTGGCATTTCATGATTCATCTGTGCAACTACTTGATCTGAAGCAACACTGAATGCTAATCCCAAGCTTGCTATAGTGCCAATAATAACTTTACTTAACATTTGCTACCTCCTTATACTACTGCTTTAGCTTGAAATTTCCGCAGACGTAGGGCATTTGTCACAACTGAAACCGAACTAAATGCCATTGCTGCACCGGCAATGATCGGGTTAAGCAACCAACCGAAGATGGGGAAGAGAATACCAGCGGCGATTGGAATGCCGGCAACGTTGTAAATGAAAGCAAAAAATAAGTTTTGCCGGATGTTACGAATCGTAGCGCGGCTGAGTTGAATGGCAGTAACAATACTTCGCAAGTCACCGGAGATGAGTGTGATGTCACTAGCTGCGATCGCTACATCTGTCCCAGTGCCAATTGCCATTCCCACATCGGCTTGGGCTAGGGCTGGTGCATCATTAATACCATCACCAACCATTGCTACAATCTTTCCTTCTGATTGTAATTTCTGCACTGTAGCGGCTTTTTGATCGGGGCGGACTTCTGCCAAGACGCGCTCGATACCAACTTCACGAGCTATGGTTTCTGCGGTGCGGCGATTATCTCCTGTGAGCATCACAACTTCTAAACCCAGTTTTTGCAAAGCCCGAATTGCCTGTATGGAGGTGGGTTTGATGGCATCAGAAATACCCATCAATCCCTGAATTTGCCCATCAACCGCGATCCAAATTGCAGTTTTGCCCAAATACTCCAAACGTTCTTTATCTTGTTGTAAGGATTTGGTGTCAATGCCTAATTCTGACATCCATCGTTGTGTACCAATTTGTACAAGCTGATCAGAAACTATACCTTGTACACCACTGCCTGTAATTGCCTCAAATTCCTTGACTTGTAGAGACGCGATTAATCGCGTCTCTACTTGAGATTGGGCATATCTGACAACAGCTTCTGCTAATGGATGTTCAGAATTGCGTTCCACATCTGCTGTAAGTTGCACCAACCTCATTTCGTTGCCATTAGCAGTACCATTAACGGTGACAAAATCGGTGACTGTTGGTTTACCCTGAGTGATGGTTCCAGTTTTATCTAGCACGATTGTTTGGATTTTGTGCGCTAGTTCTAAGCTTTCAGCACCTTTAATTAAAATGCCATTTTCCGCACCTTTACCAGTTCCCACCATTACAGAAGTTGGTGTGGCTAAACCCAGCGCACAAGGACAGGCGATAATTAGTACCCCAACTGTGGTGATCAGCGCCAAAGTAACGTTGCCTGTAAAATTAAACCAAATGATAAAGGTAAGGATGGCGATCGCAATCACCGCAGGTACAAACCATCCAGTTACTTGGTCTGCTAATCTCTGAATTGGAGCTTTAGAACCCTGTGCTTGCTGTACTAATTGGACAATCTGCGCCAGCACTGTATCACTTCCGACTCGTGTCGCCCGAAACTTGAAACTCCCAGTTTTGTTGATGGTAGCTCCAATCACCTCATCGCCTGGTTGCTTTTTGATGGGTACACTTTCCCCTGTCACCATCCCTTCATCAATTTTGGATGCTCCCTCAATAACTTCCCCGTCAACAGGAATTTTCTCACCAGGGCGAACCAGTATCACATCTCCAATAATTACTTCTTCTATTGGGACATCTACTTCTTGTCCATTGCGAATCAAACGCGCTTTCTTGGAGTGGGTAAGCAGAATAACCTGCTGCATCTACCGCCTCTTGAATGGCTTCTAAATCAGTTCTTCTAGGATCATATTTAACTGTTGCCTGTTCTGCTCCAAAATTCACGATACATTCATTGACACCGGGGACAGAATTAATCGCGTCTTCAATGCTGCTGGCACAAGAGGCACAACTCATGCCGCGCAGTTTGAGTGTGGTATTCTCCATCTGACTACTCCAATGACTAAATGACGCTAACTAATTTCATCTTGAATGCTCCAGTACACTGGAGAGTCAAGGGTAATGCTGAAAAATTTTCTAAGGGTATATTTAGATGCGGCGTTAGAAATGCTTACACTTGGAGATGTATCAAAGTCTCACGAATATCACTCCCCAATCCACACTCCCTAAAAACGCTTTGCTTTGATCCCTTAGATTAGAGTAAAGTAAACAAGTGTAAAGAACTATCACTTTTCCAGTACTCTTTTAAAACAACTTGTTCACTTCTAGCGTTGATATTTGTATAAAAACGTCCATGCAATCTTGTTTTTGGCGACGAATTCTCATATCTGTTGCAGTGTTTTTCCTGGCTGGGTCAATTTGGGTCATGCATTCTCCCCCAGCGCTGGCTTATGACAATCCTGAGTTACTTCCTAGCACCTTTACCCCAGTTGTAGACTTAGCAAAATCTCTTCCTGTGCTACAAGAAGAAAAGCTTGTCAAAGATTTAGAGCAGTTTGAAGCTGATACGGGCTGGAAACTGCGAGTGTTGACCCAGTATGACCGCACCCCAGGTCGGGCAGTCATAAAATATTGGGGGTTGGATGACAAAAGCATTCTTCTAGTTGCCGATTCTCGTGGCGGTAACATCCTCAGCTTTAGCGTCGGCGATGCTGTTTATGAACTTTTACCCCGGACGTTCTGGATAGAACTGCAAACCCGCTTCGGTAATTTGTACTTTGTTCGCGAACAAGGCGAAGACCAAGCCATTCTGCAAGCCTTAGAATCTGTTAAAGGCTGTTTGCTCAAAGGTGGTTGCAACGTAGTCCCCGGACTGCCACGAGAGCAATGGATTCTCACCTTGATTACCTCAGTGATTGGCGGGGTGATTTGTGGATTTGCAGCTCAACCCCGCGAGAAAGGACAAGTTTTTGCTTGGCAATGGGCTTTAATTTTCTCACCTTTGTGGGGAATCTTGTTTCTTGCCTTTGGCATTGGGCCAGTGGTGACACGCACCAGCGACTGGTTACCTCTAGTTCGCAATATCTCTGGGTTTCTTATTGGCGTCTTGGTTGCCTACCTATCTCCTGTTTTCAGTCGGCCTTCTTCCAGTAATGAGTTATGAGTGCTGAGTTGGGAGTTATAAGTTTTTAATTAACTTATAACTCCTAGCTCCTAACTCTCTGAAGCTGATAAGCTGAAAGCTAATATTTGAGAAGCTCAACAAAAATGGAATGGCACGTAACTGATGCTCAAAGTTTAGCAATCATTGATGGTGAAATTGATAATCATGTCTTTTCACCAGCAGAGTATGAGATTGTGCGTCGGGTGATATACTATACAGCAGACTTTGAGTATAAGTCTTTGATTCGTTTCTCTGAGCGTGCCTTGCAAGCAGGAGCAGCAGCACTAGCCGCGCGTACAACGATTGTAGTAGATGTCCCAATGGTGCAAGTAGGTATTGCATCTGAGATTCAAAACACCTTTGCCAATCCGGTGTATTGCAGTATGGAAGCTGTGACACGCCCTCAAAAAGAAAAAACTCGGGCAGCATGGGGAATAGAAACCTTAGCAAAACGCTATCCAGAAGGTATTTTTGTGGTGGGTCAAGCGCAAACAGCACTAACAGCACTAGTGGATTTAATCGAAGCTGAGGAAATTAGACCTGCTTTGATAATTGCGACTCCAGTCGGATTTGTTAATGTTGATGAAGCGAAAGGGCGCTTACAAGATTCTCTAGTGCCTCATATTATAATTGACAGTCGCAAAGGTAATGCAGTTGTAGCAGCTGCGATCGTTGATGGATTAGTAGAATTGGCTTGGCAAGCCTATGGACAAGATAGAAACCGTGGGAGTTAGGAGCGTCGGCTTTATCGTACCCTTTATACTAAATACTATTTTAAAATACTGAAGATACCGATATTTTTGTTAGGGACATCCAAGAATTAAATTACTCAATTCCTGCATCCAACCTCACTATCCAATTTTTTCTCCCCCTGCCTCCCCTGCCTCCCCTGCCTTCCAAAACGATTGATTAGTCTTCTGTACTACGACGCCGCCGACGCGGCTTTTGTTGTTGGTCTTCACGCAAGCGACGACCAACTTCGTTAAAGAAATCTCGCCGTAAATAAGGATAATCGCTAACCCACAAGTCACGGCTAGGAAAGTATATATCACTGAATTCTTCAATACTGCTCAAATCTGCGCGATTTGACATAACTACCATTTCTGCAATTTGACCGCGAGTAATAACTTTGTAGGCAGAACGCAATGGTGCTACAAACTCAACGCTGAATCCCGTTTCATCACCCACCTCTAAGTTAATCTGTTTTTCTCGGTTTTCTATAATCACCAATTCGCCTTTGCTGTTGACTGTTTCGGTTTTACCCATCAGCTGGTCTGTAATCCACCAATCTAGGACTCGACCACGGAAAAAGCCGCCGTACTTATAACGGCGGCATTGTAAATTCCGCATACTTGCTTGAAACACTGGATACCACAGCCAGAAAAAAGCGCTAACTATCCCTAACACAAATTCTATTGAAGCAAACTCAAGCCTAAAAACGACTGTCACAATCAATATAAAAACTACGGCAACTACAGAAATTAACAGCCGTTGCAAAAAATTTGAGAACTTCCCCCAGTAGTACTTGTACTGTAAACCAGTGGCAATTAAGGGAACAACTTGTTCAAATTTTTGACGAGTCAGTGGTACTAACATGAGTGCTGAGTGATAAATGCCCAATAGTGTGTTTGAAGTTTAAAGTATCTTTTCTAATCCATATACTAACGACTTTAGCGCTAAGACCTTGCGAATCGCTAGTAGCACTCCTGGCATATAACAAGCGCGATCGCTCGTATCATGTCGTAAAGTATAAATCTGTCCTGCTGCGCCAAAAATAACTTCCTGATGGGCAATCAATCCTGGCAAGCGCACGCTATGAATTCTAATTCCTTCATCTGCTAGACTGCCTCTGGCTCCTGGTAATTTCTCCGTTTCTTCTACAAGAGCAGGGTTAAAAGTTTTACCCAATTCTCCTAGTAACTGCGCCGTTTGAATGGCAGTACCACTGGGAGCATCAGCTTTTTGGTTGTGATGCAGTTCGATAATTTCCACATGGTCAAAATATTTAGAGGCTGCGATCGCGGCTTGTTGCAACAGTACCATCCCAATGGAAAAATTAGGAATAATTAGACAACCAGTGCTAGCCTTCTCGGCAAAGTCTGCCAAGTCTTGAATTTGTTCTGGACTTAACCCAGTGGTGCCGACTACAGGACGAATACCGTAAGCGATCGCACTACGAATATTGTCATAAACTGAATCGGGATGGGTAAAGTCTATAATCACTCCTGGAGGAGACTGTCTGTCGCCAGCCACATACCCCAACATCGGTTCTAATTGATTGGTAATCGGCACTTCCAGGGGTTCGCTTAAACCTGCCAACTCTCCAGCGTCTTTATCTTGATGTTCCAAACTGTAGTCAATTGCACCCACTAGGTTTAAGTCAGGCGCTTGCGCCACCGCCTTAACTACCTCACGGCCCATTTTACCAGCAGCACCGTTGACAATAACCGGGATAGGAGCTTGATTCGTCATAGGTCGAGAAATACTTTTTGAGCTAACAAGGGAATTGTAAAGACTTTGGTGATCTGGTAGCTAGCTTCTCAAATCTTTGGTTTAATTCCGACTACCTTGATTTATGCAGCTAATCGCTCAGTTTTTTACTCTCTACAGCAGATCGGTTCTCATTTTCATCTCACTATCTTAGCCAGTAACTGTTGCATTTTTGCTACTTCACCTACCACACCTTCAAAAATAATCCCATACTGTCGCTGATAAGTACTGCTTATAAAATACATGAGTCTTTTTTTGTCAAGTCTAGTTGACTATTTGTAATATTATTGTTAAATTTATTTACATAACTTAGCAAAGACCAAACTTAACTATCTAACTGGTGTTAGCTAAGAAAAAAAGATTTCGGCATTGGTATATCCCATCGACATTTGGACTTCTCCCATCTACCTCGGCTATCAAGTCGGGGTTTTTTGTATCTTTAATTAGCCTTTAATTTATTTAACTTTTCTTGAGTCATCTTTGAGATGACTTGAGCTATTAGCCGTAGGTTTCTAACCTATGGCGGGTGATGGTTCTGGTGCGAGATTGGAAATTATGTATTTGAATAATTGTGGAATCTTGGCTGATGGCGGGTGATGGTTCCGGCGCGAGATTGGAGATTACGTTTTTGAATAATTGCGGAATCTTGGCTGATGGCGGGTGATGGTTCCGGCGCAAGATTGGAGAGTTTTTGAATAATTGTGGAATCTTGGCTTGACAACAAGTCCGCCTCAGAATGAATTCTGAGGCTTATAGCTCAAGTCAGCTTAAGCTGACTACGGTTTAATGAACGTGAAGATTAATGGAATTCATTGGTTTAGCTGCGTGAGTTTTGGGCCATCATCTTCATGATTATGCCGTTCCAAAGACGAAATTGTAGTTCCATTGGAATGATGCGCTTTCTGATTCTCTACATACACAACAGCTTGCTCAAGTTGTTTGCTTCCCATTGAAAAAACGCCATATCCGCGTTGCCAGCCAAACAAATCTTGTGAGGGGGAGAAATGATTGAGATGATGAGCGCTACTGCCTTTAAGATTTTGGACAAAATCAGAGATAGAAAATCTCGGTGGTATAGAAGCCACTAAATGGATGTGGTTTTCTATGCCGCCCACAGCATGGACAATGCTACCAAGTGCATTGGCTTTGCCAATGATGTAACTTTGACATACTCCTTGACCTAAAGGCACAAGGATTCTCTAAGACTCACGACTTAGATTTCTGTTTCATAGCAACTGCCTCTACCCCGAAGGTTTTCTGGTCTTATGTTCGCTCCACAGACTTAAATTCCCGGATGTCCCTCGGTACATAGTTGAGCCTATCACAAAGCCGTCCTTTATGAGGGGGTTTTTAACCCAAATTTTCGATAAAGTTGGGTTTCGCGTTCGGGGGTAATTAGTGGCTGTCGCTCTTTTGTCGCCCAAATAAGATGATAGTAAAGTCGCCACAGAGCCATTTTCGTGCTGTTTTTGATGGATACTGTGTCTAGTATTCCCGCGCTCGTTAAAAATCTTCCAGTCAGATTGATCTGACTTGAGCTATTAGCCTTGGAATTCATTCCGAGGCGGGTAGGGTTGCAACGCTACCGCTACGCTACCGCTACGCTATCTGCTTTTCTTGATAATCCTTGGAATTCATTCCGAGGTGGGTAGGCGATGTCTACGATAACCTACGCTTACACATTCCACACCACTTGCAATACACCAGGGAGTATCTGCCGATTTTGGGCATTTATCTCTCCCCATATAATGCGTCATCCGAAGCGTCCCGGTTGGTGGGAGAATAATAACGAGAAATGATGCAAGCCTGGTATTGTCTCCAGCCCAAAGGAACCTGTAAAAATGTGGAAACGAATTATATTAATTTTGCTATTGGTGTTGAGCTTCAGCCTGAGTAATTCTGATGTAGCGGCTGCTGCTGGACTCAAAAGCTTTGTAGATACTAATGATGGCTATCAGTTTTTATATCCTAACGGCTGGCTGCAAGTTAAAGTTGCCAATGGGCCAGATGTGGTTTTCCACGATTTGATTGAGGTATCTGAAAATGTTTCGGTTGTAATTAGCCCAGTTCCAGAAGGCAAAACTTTGTCAGAATTGGGAACCCCAACAGAAGTAGGATACAAATTAGGAAAAGCGGCTCTTGCGCCTCCTGACTCTGGTCGTTCGGCTGAATTAGTCAATGCCGCACAGCGAGAAGTAGACGGTAAAACATACTACCTTTTAGAGTATGAGGTTAAACTGCCCAATCAACAGCAACGACACAACATCGCCAGCGTCGCTGTTAGCCGTGGTAAAGTTTTTACCCTCAACGCGTCAATTCCTGAAAAACGCTGGCCGAAAGTTAAACGAATGATTGATGAGGTTGTAAATTCTTTTTCTGTTTATTGATTAGGGAATGGGGAATGGGGAATAGGGGATAGGAAGAAACTGAATTACTAATGCCCAGTGTTTAGTCCCCCATGCCCAATTCCTAATTACTAAGTTTGTCAGAAATATTATGAAAATTCCACCTTTTGTACTTGCCTCCGCTTCCCCAGCCAGACGCCGCTTGTTGCAAACTGTTGGTATTGAACCGATAGTTCGAGCAAGTGATTTTGATGAGTCGCAAATTGAATTAAGTGAACCAGCACAATTGGTCAAAACTCTTGCCCAGTACAAGGCAGAAACTGTAGCCCCGCAGTTTGAATCAGCTTTAATTATGGGTTGTGATTCGGTTTTGTCCATCAATGGTGAAATTTACGGCAAACCAGCAGACGCTTCAGAAGCGATCGCTCGTTGGCAGATAATGCAAGGTAACTTTGGCGACTTATACACAGGACACGCCTTAATTGACATCGACCAAAACCGTACTTTAGTCAAGTCTCAAGTTACAAGAGTTTACTTTGCTCAAATGAGCGATCGCGCCATTAAAGCTTATGTTGCCACAGGTGAACCCCTCAAGTGTGCTGGAGCCTTTGCCATTGAAGGTTTTGGTAGTTTCTTCGTGGAAAAAATTGAAGGCTGTCACAGCAATGTAATTGGACTCAGTTTACCCCTGCTACGGCAGATGCTAGCGGAACTAGGATACGATGCCACTGATTTCTGGCAATAGTCTTTTGTTCAAAGTTATTAACCAATGACCAATGACCAATGACCAATGACTAATAACTAAATTGCCCGATCTTGAGTATTGCCTCTCCATGATCTGGAACCCAGGCTAGCCACTCATCCGCTGAAACCGGACACAATAAAAGTGCTTCGTCAAAACTAAAGGGGTTGGGAAGTAGCAAAAGCTTTACCCAAGTAGAAGCCCTTAACCGCTGCAAACCTTCCAGATTCTGCCTTCTTGCTTGCACAGCAAAATCTGGTCTATGAGAATCTAGTTTCATAGCTTTCTATTAACCTTAACAAATGGGCTAATCTAAAAATATTTCTGTAACCTAGACTACAAAATAAATAATCCTTGTGAAAAGTATCTGTCTTATAAATTTACGTTCGCTGGGTGCAAGTGTTTGCTTATATTGCAGTCCACAACAGTTGTGGCACAACAGGTTGTAGACTGGCCACTAGTACGCAAGGCGGAAGTCACGCATAATTTCCGAGCTTCTTGCGCTCTTGCGCCATTTGAAATGGTGAATCAGCGCTGCGGGAGGGTTTCCCTCCGCAGGCGACTGGTGAACCCGAAGGGTATGTTTATTTCCGCGTCTGTTTTCCTCTTTCGCATTCCCAACTAGAATATGTCATTTACTTCTATGCCCTCGCTGCGTGAGCAACAACATCCCCTAATTCGTCAGCTAGCTGATTGCATTGAAGCAGCTTGGCATCAGCACCTGGATCTATCGCCCTACCATTTGCCTGATGAGTTGGGGTATGTGGAAGGTAGACTAGAAGGCGAAAAACTGACGATCGAAAATCGCTGCTATCAAACGCCCCAGTTTCGGAAAATGCACTTGGAACTGGCAAAAATCGGAAATATGCTGGATATTTTGCACTGCGTTATGTTTCCCCGTCCAGAATACAACCTGCCGATGTTTGGTTGCGATTTAGTTGGGGGTAGAGGTCAAATTAGTGCAGCGATCGCAGACCTTTCTCCTATCCAATTAGAGCGCACCTTACCAGAATCTTATAGTTCTGAACTAGCACAGCTACCAGTGCTTAACTTTTCCCAACCCCGTGAATTACCAGAATGGGGAAATATTTTTTCGGATTTTTGCATCTTTGTGCGCCCCAGTTCCTCAGAAGAAGAAACAATGTTTCTCTCGCGTGTGCATCAATTTTTAGACATTCATTGTACCCAAGCGATCGCCTCACATCCTGTTTCATCTGAACAAGTCACGCAAAATCTCGCCGGACAGTATAACTACTGTACCAAACAGCAGCAAAACGATAAAACCCGCCGCGTACTAGAAAAAGCCTTTGGCCCAGCTTGGGCAGAAAATTACATGACCACAGTTTTATTCGACCTCCCAACTTAAAATAATTCGTAATTCGTAATTCGTAATTCGTAATTCGTAATAACGAACCACAAAACTTGCCTCTGCTAGTTGCTATGCAACTTAAACCCCCAAAATTAGTTAATTATCTCCCTCATCTCCCCTATCTCCCTCATCTGTAGGCTCTGTTACGTTTTCGCGTAACGGATAAATGTAGAATTCATTCAACGAGAGTTTAATGGAGTCCCAAAACAGCAACAAAGAGAGTAGTAAGGTCTTTGAAGCGAATATCACAAAATGGTTTGTTGTCTTGGTAGGTGCTAAGCAACTAGCTCTGCTAACTCATTGACCAGAAAGTTAAGGAAACTCTAATGTCAGGAATACTCAAGTTGACAAATTTTTTTAGTTAGTTAATCATTTATTGACTTAAGGAAGACTAACTTTTGTAGCAAGATTGTATCCAGCAAAGGCAACAGTCTATTTTTGATGTTTCTTTTCAATTTTGTGACTAACTGTAGCCGTAGTGAATGTAGCAGTAAAGTACCGCATCATACCAATTTTAGATTTTGTGTAGAGACGTGAGATACCGCGTCTCTACATCTAGATTCATACTGCTTGCGAATTCTGTTCACTCCCATTGCACTCATGTCTCAATAATACTCAGAGTTATTGAATAGCCAGCTACTATAGCGCTTCTCGGTTTCAATACAGACCTAACAAGAATAGCCCCTTTCCTACTAGTGTTACGGAGTAAGCCTCAAAGCCTCTCTCCTTTTAGGAATGGAAGTGAGGTCAGTTTATTGCATACATAGACGCATAGCGGCTTACCGCAGGGTACGAGTGACCGCTATAGAAAACACCATTTTGTAAAGCCATAGTGTTAAGCGTTCATCACGCAATGGATTTTTAAGCCATACCCAGCTTTAAACCACTGTTGTTTGTCCTAAGCGGCTGGCTGTTGATTAAAAACCTTTTTATTTTTACTTCCATCAGCACAATTCAGGTAAACGGGCAACATACTATGTCAAGGGTGACTGAAAAGCCAAAGCCAAGTGAGCAGGCATTTAATCAAGAACAACCTAAGATTTGGTGGGGTATCGCTGTAGCTGTCCCAATAGTAATCGCCGCTGGGATACTAGGTACAGCTAAAATCGAGCAGCTGAGAAAATTAACTACATCCGTACCCGTAATGCCATCTACCAATAGCGTTAGTGCTGTAGGGCGTTTGGAACCGCGAGGCGAAGTTGTTAAATTGTCCGCCCCATCATCAGGATTAGCACCATCATCACGAATTCAGCAACTTCTGGTAAGAGAAGGTGAACAGGTAAAGCAAGGCCAAATTGTGGCAATTTTGGACAACCGCGATACCCAAATAGCCGGGCTAGAAGAGGCAAAAGCCAAAGTGCAAGAAGCCCGTGCGAATTTAGCGCAAGTTAGGGCCGGATCTCCAAGAGATATTCAAGCCCAAAGAGCAGTTATTGCTCGCCTACAAGCACAGTTAATTGGCGAAAGGAATGCAGGGCAAGCGATGATTACTCGGATTGCAGCTCAGTTAAGTGGGGAAAAACTCGTTCAACAAGCAAGCGTGAATCGCCTAGAAGCTGAACTTAGTGGGCAAAGAGATACTCTAAGAGCGACAATTGCCCGTATTCAAGCCGAACAGCGCAATGCTCAAGTCGATGCCGGACGCTATGATTTTTTATACAGAGAAGGTGCGATTTCTCAGCAAGAGCGCGACAGAAGACGCTTGAGTGCAGTAACTTCTAATCAACAGGTTGTTGAAAGCCAAGCTACGCTAAAGCAGACATTGGCAACTCTACGACAGCAACTTGCTGAGGCTAGAGCTAACCAAATCCAAAATATAGCCATTTTGCAACAGCAGCTAATCGAAGCCAAAGTTAACCGCGATAAAACCGTAGCAACTTTGCAAAGACAAATCGATGAAGAAAAGGCCAAACTGAGCAGAATTCTGGACGTTAGCCCTACCGATGTACAAGTAGCGCAAGCCCAAGTTAGTAACGCCCTCGCAAATGTTCGAAAAGCCGAATCAGAACTGAGATTGAGCTACGTTCAAGCACCAATCGCTGGAGAGATTTTAAAGGTTTACACCAAGTCAGGCGAAGCCATAGGGGCAAATGGTATTGCTGAAATTGGACAAACCAGCCAAATGTTTGTGATTGCTGAAGTCGCCGAAGACAGTATTGGAAAAGTGCGTATTGGTCAAAATGCCATTATCAATAGCGATAATGGAGCATTTAGCGGTGAATTGAAGGGAACTGTCACTGAAGTTGGTAGAAAAATTGGTAAAAAAGATGTGCTGAATACAGATCCAGCAGCAGATGTAGATGCCAGAGTAGTAGAAGTAAAAATTGCTCTGTCTCCAGAAGATAGCGAGAAAGTTTCTGGTTTGACTTACGCTAAAGTTGTTGTCGAAATTAACAACTAATCAAGTTATTGGCGAGCAGTAATACCAATTTATTATTTGATACTTTGGATGATAAATATTCTTCAATAGGCTGCTTAATGGAGTTTAAGCATTCTATAAATTCGATACTATCTTGCCCGAATTGAGTGGCAAACTTCAAATTTTAACTAATACTGGGGGTTTAAATCAATAGCAACAGTCAATTACGAATTACGAATTATTATCACTGTGCCTGGATGCCTATAAAATGAATAAAAAAATACCTCTGTCGTGGCTACAACTGACAAGAGAAAAAACTCGTTTAGCTGTGGCTTTGGCAGGAATTTCTTTTGCTGATATTTTAATGTTTATGCAACTCGGTTTTCGGGATGCTTTGTATTATAGTAACGTTAGATTTCATAACAGCTTGCAGGGTGATATTGTTTTAATCAATAGTCAATCCAGTGCTGTTTTGGCGATGAGGAGCTTTTCTCAAAGACGGTTATATAAAGCTTTAGAGTTACCCGCAGTCCAATCAGTACATCCGATATATCTGGACTTTACAATTTGGAAAAATCCTGAAACAGGTCGCCCTCGTAGTATTCTGATATTTGGAATGAACCCAGAAACTAACATAGTTAACTTACCTGGAGTTCAGGAAAATTTAAATAAACTAAAACTGCCTGATGTAGTTTTATATGACCGTTCTTCTAGGGTAGAATATGGGCCAATTGCTGCTAATTATGATCAAGGAAAGACTGTAACCGCAGAAGTGCGAAGACGGCGAATTAAAGTAGAAGGTCTATTTACATTAGGTGCATCATTTGGTGCAGATGGTAATTTAATTACAAGTGATATTAACTTTTTACGAATATTCAACAATCGTCAACGAGGATTAATTGATATTGGTTTGATTAGATTAAAGCCAGGAGCAAATTCTACAGTTGTAGCCCAAGAGTTACGAAAATATTTACCTAGTGAGGTAAATGTTTTAACTAAGCAAGAATTTATCGATTTTGAGCGGAATTATTGGGCAAATAGTACAGCTATTGGATTTATTTTCACATTAGGGACTGTCATGGGTTTCATTGTGGGGACTGTGATTGTTTATCAAATTCTTTATACAGAAGTTGCAGACCATTTATCTGAATACGCTACTCTCAAAGCAATAGGTTATACACAAAATTATTTATTAACCGTCATTCTTCAAGAAGCTTTGCTGTTAGCAGTGTTAGGATATTTGCCTGGAATAGTTTTTGCTTTATTTATGTATAATAGCGCCAGAAGTGCAACACTTTTACCAGTTTTCATGAGTTTTGAGCGTGCCGTAATGGTGTTGATTTTAACTATGCTAATGTGCATTATCTCTGGTGCGATCGCAGTTAGAAAATTACGTTCTGCTGATCCAGCAGATATCTTTTAATTAATTCAATATTAATTAAAAGATGTCCTTGGTAAATCTATTTTACAATTAATAATCAAGAAACCTTAATTTCTTGCATTTACTACAGTTTAATCTCAAAACTACTAATTTATAACTAACAAAAATATGATAGCAAAAGAACCTGTAATTGCCATTAAAACTCTCAACCACTACTATGGCAAAGGGTCACTGAGAAAACAGATATTATTTGACATCAATCTAGAAATTTATCCAGGTGAAATTGTAATTATGACCGGGCCATCAGGTTCAGGTAAAACAACATTACTGAGCTTAATTGGTGGTTTGCGGTCTGTACAAGAAGGAAGTTTAAAATTTTTAGGTGAAGAACTCGTTGGCGTCAGTCAAAACAAACTGGTGCAGATGCGACGCAACATTGGTTATATTTTCCAAGCTCACAATTTGCTAGGCTTTTTGACTGCCAAGCAAAATGTGCAAATGGCGGTAGAACTGAATGATAATATTTCTCAAACAGAAGCAATGGCTAAATCAAAAGCTATGCTGGGGTCTGTTGGGTTAGAAGAACGAGTTGATTACTACCCTGATAATCTTTCTGGTGGACAAAAACAAAGAATTGCGATCGCTCGGGCCTTAGTAAATCGTCCCCCATTGGTTCTAGCAGACGAACCAACAGCTGCATTAGACAAGCAATCAGGACGCGATGTCGTGGAAATAATGCAGAGCCTGGCCAAAAATCAGGGAACTACCATCTTATTAGTGACACACGACAACCGCATTTTAGATATAGCCGATCGCATCGTCGAAATGGAAGATGGTCTGTTAACCCGTAATTCCCCAAATGAAGCTATTCAGTCATGATTCCAAAGTGAAAAATCACAACTGATAACTAAGCTGTGACGCAAACAAATATCACCTATAGGAATCTGCTTTGATTTTTGAACTTATCTTGATCTTTAATTTGCTTCGGGTTGTAGCTAATAGTCACCCCACCATGCTCCAAATTATGTACTAAAAATCCATCGGCGGGTGTATCTTTGTATATGCCCTACGCTGCTGGGTACGGGTAGTGCGGGTCCGAAGTTGGTGGATTTGAGTTATAAGCGATTGAAGTACCTACTTCCACATGTTGTTGCTCTGGGTGTAAGGGTATAAGGGGATAGGGGTGTAAGTAGGCCGGTGTGAATATTTATCATCAGGTTTAGGCAGGAGGCAGATCGCTTTTAGCGTCTCCCCTTGGGAGAAGGCAGGAGGCAGGAGGGAAGAGGGTTTTAGTTTACTTAACCTTTATTAACATAGTTTGGTTTTTTCCAGATGTTCTACTTAAGCGAAAGAACTACCGCGTTAACCAATGCTAAATATTAGCTTATTAGAAATTTATTAATACAGCTAGGGCAAGAAATAGAAATAATGCAAAAGTCCGACAGTGGAAACTTAGCTTGGGTCGTAATACCAATTTAATATGAAGCTGCATAGAAAAGGGCTTCTAAAATAAAGTTATAAGAGGAAACAGAAATTACCTGCTCGAATGTAAGTTGATTGAACAATTGCTGTATGCGATCGCGCAAGTTTTGTATAGAAGAAAATAATTCATTTTTGAGCGACTTCTTGAGGAACTGCCAAAGCCTCTCAATCGGGTTCAGTTCGGGAGAATGAGGTGGTTGAAGTAGAGGAATAATATTTTCTGGCCAATTTATTGCACTGCTAATATGAGCAGGAGCTTGGTCAATTTGTAAAATTGCATAATAGACCTCTTGCAAAAGCGCTTTTTGCAAGAGGGGGAAAAGGGTAAAGGTTAAA